>CALBLZ010000209.1 GCA_937895715.1 uncultured Candidatus Berkelbacteria bacterium | reverse complement strand
TCTTCCAAATCCTTTTCGCGCGCAATGGTAACGGTTGGAAACGGTAAGGCAAGGTCAATCTTTACAAGGAGGAACGACTTGTCGTCACGCAGCAGAATATTGTACTTCGGCTTATGCCGGCGAATAAGTCGTGCTTCCAAAAGCAAAGCCTCTGGCTCTGAGCCAACTGCCTCATGAGCAATTTCAATTGCCTCGTTCACCATCTGCTCGATACCTGGATTTCGAGTGGCTGCAATATCATTGGCAAAGTAGCTTCTCACCCGCTCGCGCAGACGGTTAGCCTTTCCAACATAGAGAACCTTTCCTTCTGCATCTTTAAAAAGATACACGCCCGGAACGAGTGGGAGTGTAGCAACCTGTTTTTGGAGAGAAGGATTATTCGGCATGCTACTCGTATGGTAGCAGATTAACCTAGAAGAGGTTGAAGACGTCACGCACGGTCAACACCACAAAGAGCCCCATAAGCGCAAAGAAACTAAAAGCAGTAACTGCTTGCTCAATCTTGCGGGCAATTACACGCTTTCTAAAGATAGCTTCGCTCAGTAGAAACACGAAGCGACCACCATCGAGGGCTGGGATAGGTAGCACATTCAACAGTGCTAGATTCAGTGACAGAGCGACTGCTAGGAAAACCACCTGCTCAAAGCCCATCTTGGTTGCTACAGCTGTGGCCTGATAGATGCCGAGAGGTCCGGAAACATTTGGATCAAGCTCCGCCTTGGTAAAGAGTCGGGTGCCAAAGTCGGCTAGGGCTGTCCAGGTTACCGAGATAATCGCGCCGATTTCTTTGGTTGCCACAACAGGAGCGCGCCACACTGGCACACGCACTGCATTGTACGGCTGAATGAGCACACCAAGTGCTGCGGAGCCCACTGGAGCAAGGCCTGTTTCGATACGAAGTGGCTCGCCATTGCGCTCTATATCAACAGCTATACGTTGCACACCAGCTTCTTGGAAGGTGCGAGTTCGCTGCTGCAAGTCAGATGTAGTAAAGATTTGATACTGCTCAGAACCATCAAGCGAGCTGACCGTCTTAAGTAGATCTCCAGTGCGGATACCCGCAGCCTTAGCTGGTGCGGATTCCTCAACACGCACAATAACAACGCGAGAGGTAACTACCGTAGCGCCCGGCTCTTTGGTCAGATCCTGTGCAAACGAACTAAACCCTACACTAAAGGCAACGGTAAGCACTACAAAGGCAAACAGAACGTTCATAGTTATACCCGCAAGAATTACCGCAATACGCTGCCACACTGGCTTACGATCAAACGAACGAGGATCATCTTCTACTTCTTCTTCGGAGTTCTCGCCGCGGATCTTTACGTACCCACCAAAAGGAACAACCCCAATAACATACTCGGTTTCACCCCTGCGCTTGCGAAAGATATTCGGTGGGAATCCAATCGAAAACTGGTCAACACGCATGCCACACCACTTGGCAACCATAAAGTGCCCAAGTTCATGCACAAATATTAGGATTCCTAGCAGTAGCGCAAAGGCAATAATCGAGATAATGATATCCATACTTAAAAAATCCCCCGGATAGCGCGAATCAATTCAGTGTATTTTACGAGAAGGACCGGAAACAGCGCCATTAATACGGTAAAGACCAGTAAGATAATTATCGACTTAATCAGTGTTTTACGAGCGAACCCAGCAAGCACCGCAAAAATAACCAAGATGGTGAGATACGGAGCAATGCCTGATTCAAGAATGGACATGTAGGTGACTAAACCGTGCGCAGTTCGGCTTCTTTTTCTTTCGTAAGCTCTTCAACTTTCTTATTATACTCCCCCGTCACCTTATCGAGCTCAGAACGCCCCCACTCTCGGTTGTCTTCGGAGATAACTCCTTGTTTTTCGACTTCCTGCAGCTGCTCCCAGAGGTCACCGCGAATACCCCGGATTGAAATGCGCGCCTCTTCGGCCATTTTGCCCACGCGCTTGATTAGCTCTTCACGACGCTCGGTTGTAAGAGGCGGAATACTAATTCGGAGATTGCGGCCATCATCGGACAGAGAAAGACCAAGCTGAGCAATCTCGATAGCCTGGCGAATATCATTGAGAGCACTTGCATCGAATGGCTGCACAAGTAACTGGGTTGGCTCAGGAACCGTGATGTTTGCCATACCACGCAAAGGAGTCATTGTACCGTAGTAGCTTACGGTGATTCCATCAAGAATAGCAGCGTTAGCTCGACCAGTACGCACCGTTTTTAACTCGCCTGAAAAGTGCGTGATTGCGGCCTCCATCTTTGGCTTGAGGGCGGAAACTGCGGCTTTTACATCCATAGGAGCATGATTTGTTAGCGATTCTTTGTTGGGGTAATCATAGCAAGTGAGAGGAGAAAAAACGAGTCCCTATTGCAGAGAAGCGCCGCCCGAGTAGTGGGCAGCGCTTCGTCAGTGGGTTCAACCGGGCAGAAACCCGGTGCCGCTCATAAAGAGGTTCTGCAGTGCCGCGCATTCTCCATTGAGCTGGGCTAGCTGTTGCTCGGTAACCCCGAGGGCGAGCAGCTCTTCATCGCTCATCTCGGGCTTGAGCGGACGCGGGCGACGTGGTGCGCCGCCAGGCTGGTGTAGCGAGTCGAAGGAGTTGCGGATACGCTGCCCTAGGTCGAGACCAAGGATTTCGCATGCCGCAGACTGACTAGATGTCGAGGTGCCTGCTGGCTTTGGATGTCGGCAGGCAAGGGGGTCGTAGGAGTCAGGCCACATACAATCTCTCACCTCCGTGAGTTGCTGGTAATACTAGCACTTCCTCCGATACGCTTCAATGAATTACCCTGGGATACCAAAAACTCCCGCTTTCTGCGGGAGCCTTGGTTTTGAGTGAAATGGAATTACTGGCCGAGAGCAAAGCGCTCAAAGCGCTTAATCACAATCTTTTCGCCAAGCTTGCCGGTAACTGATGTGAGAATTTCTGCAACAGTTCCACCACCCTTAATTGCATCTTGCTCGAGTAGCGCCTCTACGTTGGCAGGGGCCATAGCAGCAATCTGCATTGCAAGGTCGTGCACAAATGCCTTGAAGTCATCGCCACGTGCCACAAAGTCGGTCTCGCAGTTTACCTCGAGCACAACGCCGATGCGGCCACCGTGAACGTAGGTGTCAATCAAACCCTGGGCAGCGTCACGACCAGCCTTCTTCTCCATGATTTCTGCGCCGCGCTCTTTCAGGAGCTCGAGTGCCTTGATCTTGTTGCCCTTAGCCTCATCGAGTGCCTTTTTAACATCCATGAGACCCATGCTGGTCTGCTCGCGCAGTTCAGCGATGTCAGCTGTGGTGTAGTCCGCCATTACTCCTCCTCTTTTACCTTTTTGTTCTTAGTAGTTTCGTCTTCGTCAGCGGCAACTTCTTCGGCGATCTTTTCTTCGATCTCGATGAGTTCTTCCTTAAGCTCTTCTTTGAGCTCCTTGGCTGAGGATACTTCGGTTACGTCTTCACCGGCAGCTTCATCTTTAAGCTCCTTGAGCTTCTTTTTCTCTTCACGATCTTCGTGTGCCGCTGCAGCCTTCATTTTTTTGGCTGAGTTCTCGTTTTCGAGCTTATCCTCGATACCTTCAAGGTGCTCAGTATCTACTACAACGCCGTCAACTTTTTCAGCTGTGGCAGGAGCATCTACCGAAATTAGCTTTTGCCCTTCGGCGATTGTCTCTTCGATCAGGCCCATGATGAGCTTGAGTGACTTTGGACCGTCGTCGTTTGCAGGAATAACGTGGTTTACGAGGTCTGGGTTGGTGTTGGTATCAACAACTGCAAAGATTTCGATACCTTCAAAACGACCTTCGCGCACGGCGTTGTGCTCGTGAGATGGGTCGATAATAATCAGTACATCAGGCTTCTTTTTGAAATCGCGTAGGCCGCCAAATTTAGCGTGCATGCGCTTAAGCTCTGACTGGAGCATCACGCGCTCCTTCTTGATCATAGTTTTGGCTTCGTCGGTGCTCAGAATTTCTTCTGAACGTTTCATGCGGGCGATACTCTGCATCATCTGACCAAAGTTGGTAAGGGTGCCACCGAGCCAACGCTCGTTAACGTAAGAAATACCAAGGCGCTCAGCCATATCACCAACCAGTGGTGCAACCTGCTTTTTTGTACCAACAATTACAACGCTCTTACCTGAACGAACACGATCCTGAAGAATAGGCAGAACTAGCTTAAGCTGTTCCTGGGTCTTTTCCAGGTTAATAATGTGTAGGTGATCGCGCGTACAAAAAATGTACGGCTTCATCTTTGGATGCCACTTGCCGGATGCATGCCCAAAATGCACACCAGCTTCCATTAGATCCTTCAGAGAAGGAATGGCTGGGATTGCCATAAGTTACTCCTTTGCCTTCAGGAGAAGGCGATTCGAGAGGTATTCGACGCGCTTCGGTAAGCAGAGTACTGCCAGGAGAAAGCGCTCCTACCAATCGGATTAATACTGTAAATACGAGGTGCCCGTAGGGCGATTCGCTAGAGCTACTCTACCAGGAAGATAAGGTTAGATCAAGCGTATTACCTCCGTTTTTTGGCCGCCGCTACTAGCCCAGCAAACAAAGCCTGGGCTTTGGTAGGACGACTCGTAAACTCGGGATGGGCCTGTGTGGCGATAAAGAAAGGGTGCACGCTTGTTGGAAGCTCTACATACTCCGTTAAACTGCCGTCTGGAGAGAGACCGCTTAGGTGTAGGCCAGCCGCTTCAAGCTGCGCCATGTACTCTGGATGTACCTCGTAGCGATGGCGGTGGCGCTCGCTAACCAGCTTGCGCCCGGATTCAGTTCGAACCACATCGGGAGACCACTCTGTATAGAGATCGAGGGCCAGGCTATTTTCACGAAGAACAGCAGGGTAGGCGCCAAGACGCATTGTGCCGCCCTTGCGACGGATCGATTCTTGTCCCGGAATGTAATCAATAACTGGGTGGGTTGTTTTTGAATCAAACTCGGTACTATGGGCATCTCTAAAACCGAGAACATTTCGTGCGTACTCTACAACAACCAGCTGCAACCCAAGGCAAATGCCCAACAGTGGAACCTTATGTTCTCGAGCATAGGCAATCGCAGTAATTTTGCCCTCAACTCCCCGACTCCCAAACCCGCCAGGAACGATAATGCCATCAACTTCTTTCAGATCCTCCTCCAAGGTTTCGCTCTCAGCATTCACCGGCACAACCTTTGTATCAATCCCAACCGCCAAGCCGGCGTGCTCAACTGCCTCTACCACAGACAGGTAGGCATCGCCTTGGTCAAGGTACTTTCCTACTAAGCCAATTTTCACGAGACCGTTGCGGCTCGCAGCAAGCGTGCGCACCCGCTTCCAGTCCGCAGCTACCGCCAGCCCTGACTCAGTTTTTTGCGGCTGCAGCTTGAAATACTCAAGTACTGCCGTTACCAGGCCATTAGCGGCCATTATTTCCGGAATATCGTACAGGCTGTCTGCATCCGGTGCTGCAATTACACACTCAGGCCGGACGCCGGTGAACAGGCTGATTTTTTCAAGTTCTTCTACGGTGATCTGACGTTTGCAGCGCACTATCAGCACGTCAGGCTGGAGCCCTAGTCCCCGCAAGGTAGTAACCGCATGCTGGATTGGCTTCGTTTTACCCTCATCTGATGGGTAAATGTAGTCCATCTTTACTACGTGCATATTCAGCACACGCCCAGCTGGCTCCTCGTGTCGAAGCTGGCGAACTGCCTCGATAAACGGGAGCGCCTCGTAATCACCGACCGTTCCACCAATTTCTACGGTAAGAAAGTCTGTGCCCGCCTCACTTCCCGCGAGGCGAATGCGTCGCTTAATCTCGTCGGTAACGTGCGGAATAATTTGAATGGTCTTTCCGAGGAATTCCCCTTCCCGCTCATGCTCCATAACTGAGTGAAAAACAGCGCCACTCGTAAAATTGGAAAATTGACTGGCATGGCAATCCAAAAACCGCTCGTAGTGCCCTAAATCTAGATCAGTTTCGGCACCATCCTCGGTTACAAATACTTCGCCATGCTGGAATGGATTCATTGTTCCGGCATCGCGGTTGAGGTACGGATCGGCTTTTACGGGAGATACAGAAAAGCCTGCCCGTAAGAGCAGGTTGCCGAGTGCCGCTGCAGTAATTCCTTTGCCGATGCCAGAAACAGTACCCCCTGTTATGACAATCGTGCGTTGGATTCGTGCCACCTACCCATAGTAGCAACCTCATACCCCGCACACAAGCGTCTTGCATCACCCAAAAAACAGATTACAGTAGAGTACAAATACTACTAACTTGTATATATGGCCAGCAAAACACTCGGTGTCATCGATCAGTTCAAAGAATTCGTCCACGAACAGGGTGTAACCGGCCTTGCGATTGGGTTTATTCTTGGAGGCGCTGTTACTAAGGTCGTATCCTCACTCGTTGAGGACATTCTGAACCCGATACTCGGGCTGATTCTCGGTTCAACTGAGGGCCTCAAGGGGGCAACCTTTACCGTTGGCGAAGCCACCGTGCGCTACGGTAGTTTCATTGGAGTTCTCATCGACTTTCTTGTCATCGCACTTGTTGTATTTATTGGAGTTCGCATGATGCGCCTGGACAAGAAGAAAAAGGAGTAGTTTCGTAGTCAATTTAGCTGGCCCTTACCCCTTGTAAGTAACCTGAT
>CALBLZ010000208.1 GCA_937895715.1 uncultured Candidatus Berkelbacteria bacterium | reverse complement strand
TACCCTAATTTTGTTATTAAGGCTAATAATCGTTGAAATCTGGGGGCGATCAATAACTCTTGACAGCTTAATATACTTTCTATATACTACCCACGCTGTTTATGGTTGTTTTGGATTTATTCAATTCAACCATAATATAGCATTAAAATATTAAATGATTACAAAAAAGATTATCTTAACAGATACCAAAAAAATGCGGTGATGCAACGCACAATTGGTGCTGGTTGTGTATACCGCAAACTACGCGGTTTTTTTGTTAAAAAATATCGAGTAATCAAGAACGTTGACAACTGAAGAAGTAAGTAAGATTAGCAAAAATTTTTTTAAAGCAATTTTTAAGAGTCTAATTAAGAGTTAATTAAACACCGAAAAACATCTGTCAAATTAAATACTTTGGTGATTGCAATAAGAGCGCTTGGTGAATGCCTTGACATTAAAGAGCGATGAAGGACGTGGCAGCCTGCGAAAAGCTTCGGGGAGGTGGCAAGCAACCTTTGATCCGGAGATATCCGAATGGGGAAACCCAATCCCGCGCGACGGGATTATCTTATAATGAATACATAGTTATAAGACGCGTACCTGGGGAACTGAAACATCTAAGTACCCAGAGGAAAAGAAAGAAACAACATTCGATGTATTAACTGATCGTTAATTTTAGCGGTTGGTTATATATATCGAATTTCGATTCCCTTAGTAGTGGCGAACGAACGGGGAGGAGTCTAAACCGTACCAGTGGTGGTATTGCTTACGACAAAGGAGAAATCCGATGAAGTAATTGATACCTAGCAAGGAGTATGCCGTTGCTGGTGCGGGTTTGCGAGACGGTTTTAGTGGGACATACTAGCCCACGCTGTGATGTATAAATAATAACAGAACGATTTGGAAAAATCGGCCATAGTGAGTGATAGCCTTGTATGTGAAATTATTTATCCAGCAGTAAATTGTTCTCAAGTACCACGAGACACGTGCAATCTCGTGGGAATCCAGCACGACTATGTGCTAAGACTAAATATCTTTAATGATCGATAGTGAACTAGTACCGTGAGGGAAAGGTGAAAAGCACCCCGGTGAGGGGAATGAAATAGTATCTGAAACCATGCGCTTACAAAGAGTCGGAGTCCTGCCTTTGGCGGGATGACGGCGTTCCTATTGAAGAATGAACCAACGAGTGTATTGTATGCTGCAAAATTTAACCCATACGTGGGGAAGGTGTAGTGAAAGCGAGGCTTAACGTGGCCTATGTCATATTTGAATATTGCTTCTAATTTTTTAGAAGCGGTATTCTTTTATGACTAGCAGTATGCATACGACCCGAAACCGGGTGAGCTAATCATGGCCAGGATGAGTCCAGCGTAACAGCTGGAGGAGGTCCGAACCCACTAGCCGTGCAACACTAGGGGATGAGCTGTGATTAGGGGAGAAATTCCAATCGAACTCGGAGATAGCTGGTTCTACCCGAAATAGCTTTTGGGCTAGCCTTCGACGTTCCACAGTGGTGGTAGAGCACTGAATGGAAAAGGGTGGGAAACCTTACCTTTTCCAACCAAACTCCGAATGCCATTGTGCTAAGTCGAGGAGTCAGACTATGGGGGCTAAGCTCCATCAGTCAAAAGGGAAACAGCCCTTGATCACCGTCTAAGGTCCCTAAATTCATGTTAAGTGTAAAAGGTGGTATCGTGACTTATACAACCAGGAGGTTGGCTTAGAAGCAGCCATCCTTTAAAGATAGCGTAATAGCTCACTGGTCAAGTCACTTTGCGCCGAAAATGTAACGGGGCTAAACATGATACCGAAGACGTGGGTTGTCCCGCCTTGTGCGGGACAGCGGTAGGGTAGCATTCCATTCGCAGTGAAGTGAGAGCGTAAGCGATCGTGGAGCGTATGGAAGTGAGAATGTTGGTATAAGTAGCAAAAAGATTGGTGAGAATCCAATCCACCGAAAATCCAAGGTTTCCTGGGCAATGTTTGTCAACCCAGGGTTAGGCGGTCCTAAGGCGAGGCCGAAAGGCGTAGTCGATGGAATGCAGGTTAATATTCCTGCCCTGTCTATGTATTCCGATGGAGTGACGTTGTTATAAGCTTTATGCGTCCGTATGGATATGACGTTTTCGCGGAGCAGGTTCTTTTCAGGAAAATCCGAAAAGGTATAATCTGTGCCGTGCGAAGAGACTAAGGTTTAGGCCAAGGTCAATATAAGGGGAGTAGCAACCAAGAAAAGCTTCTAGGAGCTAAATGCATAGGCATCCGTACCGTAAACCGACACAGGTGGGTGAGGCGAGAAGCCTAAGGTGTACGAGAGAACCCTCGTTTAGGAACTCGGCAAAACAGCGGTCGTAAGTTCGCAATAAGACCTCCCCGCCTCCGGCGGGGTGCAACCAAAGACCCCATGCAACTGTTTACCAAAAACACAGGTCCCTGCTCAAATTGTAAAATGAGGTATAGGGGCTGACGCCTGGCCAGTGTCAGAACGTTAAGGGGAGAGGTGCAAGCCTTGATCTGAAGCGCTGATGAACGCCGGCGATAACTATAATCGTCCTAAGGTAGCGAAATTCCTTGTCGGGTAAGTTCCGACCTGCACGAATGGCGTAATGACATGGGGACTGTCTCAACGAGGGACTCGGCGAAATTGCAAGACCTGTGAAGATGCAGGTTACCCGTGGTTAGACGAAAAGACCCCGTGAAGCTTTACTATAACTTGGTATTGGATTAGGGATTTACATATTCAGCATACGTGGGAGACGTTGATCAGCACTCGTTAGGGTGTTGTTAGTCACCAGTGAGATACCACGTTTGTGGATTTTTAATTCTAATTTCGACCCCTATACCGGGGCGAAAGACAGTATCTGGTGGGTAGTTTAACTGGGGCGGTTGCCTCCCAAAATGTAACGGAGGCGTTTAAAGGTTGGCTAGCTCCCGATGGAAACGGGAGTGGTCGTGCAAACGCATAAGCCAGCTTTACTGCAAGGGCTACCACCCGAGCAGTCGCGAAAGCGGAAGTTAGTGATCCGACCGTTTATCTTGTAAATTTATTTGCAAGTTCGATATAGGACGGCGGAAGCTCAACGGATAAAAGTTACTCCGGGGATAACAGGCTGATCGCGCCCAAGCGTCCACAGCGACGGCGCGGTTTGGCACCTCGATGTCGGCTCATCGCATCCTGGGGGTGAAGAAGCTCCCAAGGGTTTGGCTGTTCGCCAATTAAAGTGGTAC
>CALBLZ010000207.1 GCA_937895715.1 uncultured Candidatus Berkelbacteria bacterium | reverse complement strand
TAACTCTCTGTATGGCCACTGAAATGTTTATTGCACTCTTGGTTCTTTTGTCGGTTGTTGTCTACTTTTGGCGCATCAGCTTTAAGTACGTAATTGTTGGTGGATTACTAGGACTCGTTAGTGTTGTGTCGTACTACTACATCACCGTACTGCTCGCCAGCGATAACATCATTCCGATGCCATCGTTTGCGAACACCGTGGACACCACCGGTCAGGTGTACACTTCAGGTATTCTCATTCTTATGATCACGTACGCTCTAATCTCAGGTGCACTCGGTGTTTTGGTAGAGATGGGCCTCAAGGCGTATGAAGGTATTCAAGCAACTGGCACAGCTCACACCGCAAAGAAGAAAAAGAAGTAGGAAGACAACTCCTTCTCAAGCGCGGTCTACACGGCCGCGTTTTTGAGTAGAAAGTTTGCTAGACTGTACGTATGCATGCCGCAGTCTCTGAATACTTTGGCAGCCTCCCCGCCCCCCAGCGTCAGATTGCTCACGCGCTGCACGATCTTATGGTTCGCCATTTCCCCACCTGGACTCCCAAGATTAAGTGGGGGCGACCAAACTATGGCCCTGACGGAAAGGATCTCTGTTACATTTTTACCACGCAAGAACACGTCAACTTTGGGCTCATGTTCGGCGCACACGTGAACGACCCGAAAGGCCTCGTTGAAGGAACAGGAAAGAACCTGCGCCATATAAAAATAAGAAGTGTTGCCGAGATTGACGAACCCTACCTTGTGAACTTACTTTTGCAACTAGACGCAATCTCCGTATGATCGAACACATCGAAAAAACCGAGGCAGAGTGGCGTGAAATTCTTACAGAAGAACAGTTTAAGGTTGCTCGGCAGGGTGGCACCGAACCTGCGTTTGCAAATGAATTCTGGGACAACCACAACCCCGGCACCTACCACTGTGTATGCTGTAATCTCCCGCTCTTTAGCAGTGAGACAAAGTTTGACTCAGGTACGGGATGGCCAAGCTTCTTTCAGCCACTCTCCGAAGATGTAATTGAGGTAACAGGTGACATATCCTATGGCATGGTACGTGACGAAGTTGTATGTGCTCGCTGCCACGCCCACTTAGGCCACGTGTTCCCCGACGGACCTATGCCTACTCGGCTACGCTACTGCATGAACTCTGCATCACTTTCATTTTCACAAAAAACCATACTCATATGATCGCCACCCAAAAAGAAAAAACATTTGTCGGTATCTTAGCAGTTTTTGCAGCAGCCCTCATTGCGTTTGTCGCCTTTCTCGCCGGCTCTCCCACTGGTGAAAAAATTACTGGCTACGATGATTGTGTCGCAGGTGGTGGCATGATCCTGGAATCCTACCCCGAGCGCTGCATAACCGAGGATGGAGACAGCTTCACCCGCCCAATTCAATAATCATGGCCTACACCATCAACCAAACTATCAATTTCGCAGCCCAGCCCGCGGAAATCTATGACATCCTCACCGACGAGGCGCTGCACGCAGAAATTACTGGTGAGCCAGCGGATATTAACCCCGAAGTCGGAGGCGAGTTTAGCTCCTTTGGGGGCTGGGCGACTGGCACGTTCACTGAGCTTGTTGAGAACGAGAAAATTGTTCAAACCTGGCACTCCTCAGACTGGGATACAGGTGAGCTATCAACGCTAACATTTGTACTCGAGCCGCAAGCTGACGGCACCACAAACCTCATTATGGAACATGCCGGCATTCCCGACTCTGACGAAGGTATTGCAGGTGGCTGGGAGGAATACTACTGGCAACCAATGCGCGAGTGGTTTGCCAAACTAGCGATCGACGGCAAATAGTTGCCAGGTTCCGTCTGGAGTTACTGCAACGAGCCTGCCATTCTGCAGGTGGTACGAGGCGTTGAACCCTAATTCTCTCTGCTCGTAGGAAGCTACTGCAATGTAGCTGATGTCGTACTTTTTTATAAGCGACTTTGTCTGGCTAGTGCCCTGGAATACCGCTCGCACATCGCGCTCACGCTCTTGGTAGGAAATGCCGTATGACCAGAGCCACCCAGTATACCCAAGCACGATTGTTCGGCCGGCCAGCATCGAAACTGGATGGTTGTGTTTGTTGCTTGTGAGAATAACCGCATCTACCGGCGTCTTTTCCCGCACCAGGTTAGCAAAGGCAATGTCGCTGGCACTTGCAAGTACATAATCAGCTGAAAAATCTCGTGTGATCGCCAGTATGCCAGAGGCCGTACTTGCAAGTACAACTACAGCGGCCAGCGTACCGGTTGCAATCTTCCATACACCACGCACCGAGGTAGCCCCCTTCCAAATAAGCCAGGCAAAGAATAGGTTGCCAAACCAGAATGCCCAGCTCAAAAACTTCATGTTGTCCCAATCGTTTGGCTGAAAAATAATAACATTGCAGGCAATAAAGAGCCCCAGCGCCACAAGTGAGCCAACCTTCAAGAAACTGTTCATTTTGAAGCGCCCGGCGATGAATGGTGCCGCAAGCAACACAAGCACGAGCAGGCCGCTATTACGAAGCCAGAATGCCCAACCAGACCACTCTTCAGCCATCCACCAGCTGTGTCGCCTGGCAAACCCTTCTGTGAATGTTGTGGATAACTGCCAGTAGATCTGCGGGGCGGCGAATAGTACTGCCACAAGGGCCACATGTCCCCAGTGATTCTTGATTTGCTTCTCTTCAACCACTGTGTGCAACCAAAGTCCGAGCACAAGAGCTAATGCCACAAAAAAACTATGTGTGTGGATAAGTGGCAATGCCCCGAGCAACACTCCGGCGGGCCAGATGAGGCTCGATTTTTTCTTTAGCTGGAGCAATAGAAGAAAAAGCAGCCCAACCATAGCAAACCCAGCGAGGTAGCTGCGCTGCGGCAAAAGGTGTGATGTAAGAAAATTCACAACTTGTAGTTCAGCGCCGTTAAACTGCTCTGGAAGCTGCGAGTAGTCGAACTGGGCGACTGTATCCAGAAAAGAGGCTTGTCCAGTTCGGAGGTTTTGCACAAAGTAGTACACCCCAGCCACCGAGGCAGTGCCGAGTACTAACCAGGTATGAATAAGCCCAACCGCAGCACTTGTAAACAGACGGCGCGCCACCGAGTAACTAAGTGTAAGACCGGCAGCAATCAGCAAGATCCCTGGCAAGCCCATTGCCATCTGAAACGAAGCTCCAAGCCGCAGGAGTACCCCCGAAAAAAAGTCAGTTAAGAACGGATAGCTAAGGGCATGACCTGGAAAGATAGGAAATTGCAGGTCGATGAACGAAACCTGTGAAAAGTGACTCGCAAGCGTTGTGTGGAGTGCAAGATCAGCCCAAGTGTACCCGCCGCTGTACCAACCACCTACCCCAGGCAAAAAACTATGGGTAAACATCAGCCAGCTACTCACAAGAATCAGAAAGCCGAGCCCGAGCGACTCTAATAAGCTAACAAGCGGCCTCGCTTCCCCTTCTTCAAAGTTGAGCCAGCGCCCGCGATGCTGAAACACCCAGAGTGCCCACGCTACAAACCCCAGAGGGAGCAGGCCGGCGATTGCGACACCAATCTGCATTCCTACTAGCAAACTAACCAAGAACGTGACCCAAGCCCCCGCTGAAAGGCCGAGTACCACTCCCCCCGCAGCCACTTCGAGTCGGCGGAGTTTTACCGGCAAAAAAAGCATGGCCGCAAGGCCTGCTGCTATCCACACTGCTAGAAAAATATACGCAACCATTACAATAAGTATACTGGAGCTAAATCCTACGTGACAGTGAGCCCAAAAACATATACGGTGTGACTATGAGCGTTGATCGCAACAAACTACCCGAAGAGATCAAGGCGCGCCTCACCATCGAAGAGGTGATTGGTACCTACGTGCCATTAAAAAAGATGGGCCGTGTTCACAAAGGGCTCTGTCCGTTTCACACCGAAAAAACCCCTTCCTTCACCGTTAACCCCGAACGCGGCATTTTTAAGTGTTTTGGCTGTGGAGAAGGTGGCGACATGTTCGACTTTGTTATTAAGCTCGAAGGGTTAAGTTTTCCTGAGGCGGTGGAGCTCCTTGCCCGTAAAGCCGGTCTCGAAGTGCCTGAGTGGCAACCGGGCAACGGCGCGCAACCAAAGCGCGACGGCCCTAGCAAGGTGCGACTTTTCAGTCTGAATACTCACATTGCTGAATTCTGGCACGCCATTCTTACCAAACACCCCAAGGCCGAGCCGGCGCGTGAGTATTTAAAGGGCCGAGGACTCACACCTGAAAGCATTACAAATTTTCAGATTGGCTACGCGCCCTACGGCTCTGCCACTCGCGATTCTCTCTCACAGGGCAAGTACTCACAGCAAGAAGTTACCGCCGCGGGTGATCCTACCAAGTTTCAGGATCGCATCACCTTTCCAATTACGGACATTACCGGGAAAGTCGTAGCATTTACTGGGCGCCTACTCGAGCACGGCGCCGACACTACCGATCCCAACAAAAATCGTCAGCACACAGCAACCGCTAGCAGCGGCCGTGGCCCAAAGTACTGGAACACCCCTGAGACACCTCTCTTTGTGAAAAGTCGTACGGTGTATGCCCTTCACTTAGCCAAGCACGCCATTCAAGATCAGAATCTGGCAATCCTAGCAGAAGGCCAGATGGACGTAGTTATGTTGCACCAAGCTGGGTACAAACATGCAGTAGCATCTTCTGGTACTGCCCTCACACCTGAGCAGTTACGCTTAATCAGCCGATTTGCCCCTGCCCTCGCCTTTGCCTACGACGCCGACAAGGCCGGGCAAGAAGCTACCCGACGCGGGCTAGAACTCGCTGTTGCTGCAGAGCTCACCCCATACGTTATTGTTATCCCCAACGGAAAAGACCCAGCCGACTGCATACAGAACTCGCCCGAAATCTGGGATAAAGCATACAAGGGCAAGCTCTACTACATGGACTGGCTCATCGCACGATCCTTGCCAGAAGGAATCAATGCTCTTTCACCAGAAGACAAACGCCGTGCGGCGCGTGAACTCGTTGGCTGGCTCGACCACATGAACGACCCTACCGAAAAAGCTGAGTGGTACCGTAAGGTTGCTGCCCACCTACAAACCGACGAAGCTAACCTTCACGAACTTAGTCGGCGCCTTGCAAAGCCTGGTAGCCCACAGGCAGCACCAACCCAGCCCGCGCAACCGGCGCCAAAACGTCCCGAGCCGCAACTGGTTTCACTCACCGAAACCGCCCTCGCGATCGTGTATTCCTTCCCAGAAATTCGTGAGCACGTAGCAGAACAGCTCAAGAACCTTCCAACTGGCACCGGACCATTCCAGAGCAGCCTCATCGAATGGCTCGAAAAAGATAGCTTGAACGAAGCTGAACACACTGCTCTCAGCATTGCTGCCGAGGAGCGCTTGCAACCTTACGCAGATGTTGAGGCAACAAGTGCGTGGGCGCTGACAGAGGCCAGCATGATCCTCCACCGTATCCGAGAGCAGCAGCGCGAGAAAGAAAAACACCGCATTGCCGAGGCAATTCAGCGAGCACAAACGCTCGGACAGGCAGATGAGGTTAAAAAGCTCTTCCAAGAACTGCAGAATCTGGTATAGTTTACCTACTTGAGCCCAGCAGCTAATTTTTTGCGTGTATGACAAAGCGTCCCCCAAAGGCGTATATCGAGGAGAAACTAGATTTTCTCCAGGCTCTGCGTGATCTCATTAAGAAGGGTAAGGTCCACGGATTCATTACCGCTAAAGAGATTCTTCAGGCTTCTCCTGAGCTCGAAGAAGACATAGCTCAAATCGATGCCTTCCTCCAGTACTGTTACGAACGCGGTATTGAGGTACACGAATCTCCAACGCGTATCCTCAAAATGCCAACCGACGAAGAAATGGCAGCAAAGCTTAACCCTCCAAAAAAGCGTGCTTCTCGCGCTAAAGCTGCAGCCGCTGGCGGAACAGGCTTAGTAGACGAAGGCCCTAGCCGCCGCGAACTCGAGATGGTTCCCGACGAAGATATCCCGAACCTGTCCGACGACTCAGTTCGCATGTATTTGCGTGAGATCGGTCGCATTCCCCTGCTTACCACCGAAGAAGAAATCAAGCTTGCTAAGCGTATTGCGCACGGCGATCAGCTTGCAAAAAAGAAACTCACCGAAGCCAACCTCCGCTTGGTAGTTTCGATTGCTAAAAAGTATATCGGTCGCGGTCTCTCCCTGCTCGATTTAGTGCAAGAAGGAAACCTCGGTCTTACCCGCGCTGTAGAAAAGTTCGACTACACCAAGGGCTTCAAATTCTCTACCTATGCCACCTGGTGGGTTCGTCAGGCAATCACCCGCGCTATCGCCGACCAAGCTCGCACCATTCGTATTCCGGTGCACATGATCGAAACTATCAACAAGCTCATCCGTGTACAGCGTTCACTCGTACAAGAACTGGGTCGTGAGCCGAGCGTGCAAGAAATTGCCAAAGAGATGGAGATCGACGAGGACAAGGTAAACCATATCATCAAGATTTCACAGGAAACCGTTTCCCTTGAAGCTCCGGTTGGTGAAGAAGAAGACTCTCGCCTCGGCGACTTCCTCGAAGATAAAGACAACCTTTCTCCAGAAGAAGCCGCAATTTACGAGCTGATGAAGGGCCACGTCGAAGAGTACCTTGCCACCCTACCGCCGCGTGAGCAAAAGATTTTGCGCATGCGCTTTGGACTAGAAAGCGGTCGTGCTCACACCCTCGAAGAAGTTGGGCAGGAGTTTGGTGTCACCCGTGAGCGTATTCGTCAGATTGAAGCAAAGGCGCTCAAAAAGCTCGAGCGTCACGAGCTCTCTGGTAAACTCCGCGATTACCTATAACGCCAGCCATCCCATGAATCTCGTTACAAGGTGGCGTAAGTTTCGAAATTCAGCCACAGGCAGCTTGGTAGCCCACTACATTATTGCCCTCGATATCTTCATTACGGTGATCGTCATATTTCTAGTTTTTGTCGGCTAGCGCACAACCGCTCCTCCGGGAGCGGTTTTTGTGTAGTATAGATACATGCTTGGATCACTCACTGGAACCGTTGCCGCCGTACTCGAAAATCGCCTGCTCATCGAAGTGCAGGGTGTCGGGTATTGGGTGTTTACCGGCGGCTGGCGGCCGGTTGAGAATACCGACGTCACTGCATACCTCCACCACGCCGTGCGCGAAGAAGCCAGCGACCTGTATGGCTTCCCTTCGATTGCCAGCCTGCAACTCTTCGAGCAGCTGATTACCGTTAATGGCGTCGGGCCAAAAGCGGCTATGGCAATCTTAAGCCTCGATAGTGCCGATCGCATCCGCCAGGCAATCGCCACAGGCGATACTACCTTCTTGGCACTTGCATCTGGAGTTGGTAAAAAGGCCGCTGAAAAGATTGTGCTTGATCTCAAAAAGAAGATGGGTGTTCTCACGCTTGAAGGAAGCAATGCCCATGTCCAAGACGAGCTCATCGAAACGCTCGAAAACCTTGGCTTTAAGCAGCAGGAGATCGCCCCCCTCCTCACCAAGATTCCAGCAGAGCTTACTACTACTGAAGAACAGCTTGCCTGGGCACTGAAAGAGCGCGGAAAGCGCAATTAATCTGCTCGAGCGTCTTTGCGTCTCCGCAGACCGAAGGTCGGGGACTCAGTTAACTTAAGGCCTATCATTTGCGTCTCCGCAGGAGCCCTGCTCCGAGGACTAGCAAATGATAGGCCTTAAGTTAATATTCTTCTTCCCAATGTTGAACTTGAACAGCAGAGGGAGCACCACCACCAAACATTGTTGTCATGCGGGTAGGGTCCCCTGTTAGGTTAAAGGTTGCTCCAGGATTAACTTGAATACTACTCCCTGCAACCACACCCCCATTCACGGTGATCGATGGCGCGCTAATAAACCGAAGCGTGCCCGCGCTATAGATAACTCCTTGCACGTTGAATGTACCACTATTGAAGGTCACGTTATTTGCCGCAAGTAGCCCTGACTTACTGTTGCCTGGATCAGTAAAGTTCACACGCAAACCGCTGACGGAACCATTCGTTGTAACAGTGCCGTTAATAACCAGGAGGCCGGTAATATTCACTGTTTTATTTCGGGTTGAGTTCCCAAAGGTTACGTTCCCATTCACATAGGTGATCGGACCATTAAAGTTTACCGTACTTCCACCGTTGGCAATGGCGTTAATAAAACTATTCCCGCTATTGTAGGTGGTATTTGCAGTACTTTGGTACCCGCTAAAATCCACACTTGGTGCTGGAACATCTGCCGGAGGCGGAGGGTTATTCGCGGATTGTATGCCAGCGCTGGAAACGGTACTGTTATTTGCCGAATAGTTACCTAGCGCCTGAATAAATCCAGTTCCTGCCTGGATATTCGTATTATTTAGATTAATCGTGGTGCGTGCGTAAATATTACCGTTATTCGTGATTATGTTTGACGAGCCGTTGTTAAACCCAATACTCGTTCCAGAATAGAGCACTTTGTCGGAAAGCGGGCTACTAACTGGGCCCGAGAATACCTGACTACTAATTACGCGCCGAGCTGTAAAGTTACCATTATTTACAGTGGAATTTACATCTATAGTGGCATTCCCGGCGCTCGTACTCACCATTCGAACGGTGTACCCCTGTCCAGCTAATGGAGAGTCAGTGGCCGTAAACTGAATGTTGAGGGTTCCAGCAAGCAGTGCAGCAGAATACGCTGGAGTTGTATTTAAACGCCATAGCGCTTCACTGTGTGCAGCTTCAGCTACCATGTAGGCGGTGATCCCCTCTTGCTGTGAGTAGGCAATCTTCCGCTCAATAGTAGAAATCGTAACCATTGCGCTTGCACCAAACAGCGCTACCCCGAGCAGAATAAGGATAGTAGCAAGTGCATACCCGCGGCGTTTTTGGTGGCTAAAGAAGCGCTTCATTAGTTTCTTCTTTCTACAGTTGTGCGCAGCACGTAATCGGCAATTCCCTCATCGCCCGTTGTGATAATTGTCGGACTCCCCGTGTCACCACACCGCCCCAAACGTTCCACCATCCCAGCCACATCCTGTGCACTTATCCCGAAAGAGACGGGCGG
>CALBLZ010000206.1 GCA_937895715.1 uncultured Candidatus Berkelbacteria bacterium | reverse complement strand
GCAGTTACGGTATACTTGCAGCAACCGCCTCTCATTACCTACTTACCTACTATTCTCGACTAATATGTCAGTACGCGTCAGATTCGCCCCCAGTCCAACCGGCAAGCAGCACCTTGGCGGCTTGCGTTCAGCGGTATTCAACCAGCTCTTTGCGCTCTCACAAAAGGGAACGTTCATTTTGCGTATCGAAGACACTGATCAAGCTCGGTTTGTAGAGGGTAGCGTTGAAGATCTGACAGAATCACTTAACTGGCTGGGTATTACACCGGACGAAGGTGTCTACATGGCGCCAGACGGCACCATCCAAGAGCGGGGAGACTTTGGGCCATACGTACAGTCAAAGCGCCTCGAAATCTACCGTGAGCACGTTGAACGGCTTGTTGCCGAAGGAAAAGCCTACCGTTGCTTTGCCACCCCTGCAGAACTCGAAGAAATGCGTAAGCAGCAGCAGGCGATGAGCTTGCCGCCGCGGTACGACCGGAGGTTTCGCGACTATCCAGCCGAGGAGGTTGAAAAGCGCCTAGCTGCCGGTGAGCCATATGTAATCCGCCAGGCTATGCCGCTTGGTGGTGATGTAATTGTGCACGACGCAGTGCGGGGTGAAATTACCTTCCAGTGTGCTGAGCTCGATGACCACGTGCTCCTTAAAGCCGACGGATTCCCAACCTACCAGTTGGCGAACGTTGTCGATGACCACCTGATGCAGATCTCTCACGTGCTCCGCGCAGAGGAGTGGCTGCCATCAGCACCCAAAAATGTTCTCTTATATGAAGCGTTTGGGTGGGAACCGCCAGTTTGGGTGCACCTTCCCCAGGTTTTGGGTGAAGATAAGAGCAAGCTTTCCAAGCGTCATGGTGCAGAGCCAATTCTAACCTACCGCGATCGGGGTTACTTACCACAAGCTCTCTTAAACGTACTCGCATTTTTAGGCTGGAATCCAGGTTCAGAAGAAGAAATCTTTACGCACGAGGAACTCGGTAAACACTTCACCCTAGAGCGTATTCAAAAGGCGGGAGCAGTATTCAATCCCGACCGGCTCGACTACATGAACGGCGTGTATATTCGTGCCCTTCCAGTGGGGGAAGTTGCTGAGCAGATGAAGCCATACCTCGAAAAGGCTGAAATTGTGGCAAAGAGCCCGCGCGCTGATCTTTCCGACGCTGAGTACCTATTGCTTGTTGCACGGCTCCTACAGGACCGGTTTAAGCACTTTGATGAAACCAAGGAGTTCTCCTGGTTCTTCTTTTCTCGTCCAAAACCAGATCAAAACCTGAAAGAATTGGTTGTGCCAAAGCGTGCCACGTGGGAAGAGGTCTTGCCGATCCTCACGGCGGCGATTGATGTTCTAGAGGAGTTGCCAGCAGATGCATGGACGATCGAGGCATTAGAGCTAGCCCTAATTTCCTTCGCACAAAAAAACGAGTATAAAAACGGAATTGTTCTCTGGCCAATCCGTGCCGCACTTACCGGAGAATCAGCTACTCCAGGTTCATTTGAGATGCTATCTGCACTCGGAAGGGAAGAATCACTGATTCGGCTGCGTGCAGTAATCGCCTGATACGATGATTGCGCCAGAAATTTGAGGGGGTTAGGATAGAGTAACACTCGTCGTCGGACGGGTGTGAAGCAGGGAAGCATGAACCGATTATTTGCACTACGCACCTTGTGCACCCTTCTCGTTCTGGGAGGGGTAACCACAGGGGCACTCGCCTACAAACTCCGCTCTTTTGAGCGGTACGACCTCAAAACCTACTACATTGCCACTCGGTACGTTCCAGGTGGCGAAACGGTACAACAAGCAAGAAAGCGATCCGGTGCCCACGCGGTACTCAAGGGAAGCTACTTTGATACTGCCAGCAACCCGCTGTGCAATATTGACCTCACGGTGGTAGACGGCAGAATGCTGGTTGGCCAGAGAGATCAGACAAGCCCAACGCTGATGAGCGTTAACCAAGAGACCCGGATTGTGACTCGAAAAGAAGCGATCAAGCTCTGCCACAAGGTGAAGGGTGCACACTGCCTCGGCGGGGTAGCCATTCCAGTGTTCCCAACCGAACGCCGAGATCGCCACCTCACCGTCGAGCACAATGGATCGCTGTATGATTTGGTCATCGACAAGGCTACCCAGGCTGATTGCGAGAAGGTGCTGACCCAGAAGGGAATTGCCTCAGGGAAAGTAACCTACTTCGATGGTGGCGATTCGTTGCTACCACATGCCAAGATGCCATCGCACATCCTGATCATGAAGCGTTCGTCTACCAAGGTGGCGTCAGCCCGGCGGTAAGTTCTCACGTACCGCCGACCAAACACCCTCGCCGCATGACTGCAGCGGGGGTATTTGCTGTGCTCAACAGATTGACATTTGGCACTAATTGTGATATACATGCGGGGTGAAGTTTTGGAATTTGATTCTTCTGGCAGCCCTGCTGCCCCTCGTCGTCATTTCTGGGTGCACCCCGCCTTCGGCGCCGGTGCAGCCCCAGGCGACGGGTGGCAAGCGGCTCCTGCCGCCCCACCCGCGCGAAGACCAAATTGTCGCCCAGATGCGGGCGGCCGGAAACGGCCTGTGGGTGGTTGATTCGGCCCGCTACCAGGCGACAGATGTTGCTGAGGTGGCGCACCGGATTGGTGCGGGGAACGTGATGCCCCGCTACGGCGGTGCAAAGCGCAACCTCAAGCCCGCCCAGCTGCGCCAGATGGCCGATGAACTTTGGGCTGAGGGCATCAAGATCCAGCCCTGGATCTACGCCTATCAGTCTTCTGCCTACGGCTTCTTGAAAGAGATCTACGAAAGCCTCGGGGGCCACCCCGGTTTCGTAGGGGTCATGCTCAATGTAGAGCATACGGTTTCTGAAGAAGAGGCGAGAAAGCTGGCAGATGCGGCCGATCGCTACCGTCAGCGCCACGCTGAGGGAACGCTGATTGGGTATACCGGGTACAACCTCGGCCTGACCCACCGGCGCTCTAAGGCGGAAGTCTTCTTGGAGAAGGTCGACTACTGGTCTCCCCAGGTCTACTGGGGGGTTAACGGGTCCGACCCAAAGACCTTCCTCATCCGCGGGTACAAGGAGTGGCTGCAGTTGGGCCAGAACCTTGGTTACGATCCGGTGATTGCACCGGCAGGCCAGGCGTTCTGGAAGGATGTCTCCCGTGTGCGCATGCGACCCGGCCAGATGGCCGAGTTCGCAAAGCTGACGCAAGGGTATCCGGCTATCAGCTGGTACACCTACGACCAGCTTTGGAATCGTCCTGAGGCGATCGAGGAACTGGCGAGCGTCGCGCCAATCCGGGACTCCAGCACTCAGGTGCCGGGAGTCCAGCCAGGGCAGCCAAGCTCTGGTGGAGCCTGGAGCATAGCCGTTTGGTTCGGCACGTTGGCCCTCTGGGGCTACGTGATCTGGATCACGGTCACACTCCTTACCACCCCTCAGGTGGACCGCAAGCGGCTCAACTACGGTTGGCCGATTACGGTGGCCCTCTGGGTGTGGGAGAACTGGCTCAAGCCCCTCGCCGACTGGGTGCGAGAGCGACAAAGACGTCGCTAACGTACCATGACGAATGAGCCCTGACTGCTAACGCGGTTGGGGCTCTTTCTTGATCTAGAGGGGTATTTCGGCTACTATCACAGAGCCGTTTTACGGATTGTGTTTTTATATGTCGGTTGTAAACAAGTTGCATAGAATCTGATGCCTGGTGGCCAAGCGGTAAGGCGCCTCACTCTGGATGAGGAGACCGTAGGTTCGAATCCTACCCAGGCAGCCAATTAAAAAAGAGAACTTAGTTCTCTTTTTTAATTGGTCGTTGGTAAGAGGTGAGAACCGT
>CALBLZ010000205.1 GCA_937895715.1 uncultured Candidatus Berkelbacteria bacterium | reverse complement strand
TGGTGCGTCCAGTAGGGATCGAACCTACGACCGTTTGCTTAAGAGGCAACTGCTCTACCAACTGAGCTATGGACGCAAATAGTTTATATTATTGTTAATGTTTGAAAGATTGATATTAACCAACTGTCTGCTAGAGGTGGATCCATCACTGGTGGAAGCTATGGACGTGTGAAGATTGTTTTATTATTAACAATAATTTCTACCTCTGTCATATACCGAAGGGTGAGTGTTAATGGTGGGCGTATCTGGAGTCGAACCAGAGACCTCGTCATTATCAGTGACGCGCTCTAACCAACTGAGCTATACGCCCGCATTTCGTTTTTAACGATATTCAGGTCATTCTACTGGACAATAAATTTTCTTCATAGGCATCCACTTTTAGTGGAAACTGTCCGCCAAAGGCGGGTCAACCTATGGTTGAAGCTATACGCCCGCATTTCGTTTTTTAACTTATTAACGCTCACTCTTCGATTTACGGTTACTATAATTAAATAAATTTACAACCAATCATAGTGTTCGCTATGTGTTTTTAGCGGATGGGTTATTTAAACTAAAATGTGCGACATTATTCTAACAAAAACGGCCAGGGTTGGAAACCCCAGCCGTATTGACAGCTTATATTGTAGTAGGAGCGGAGGCCTCTTATTGTTTTGTACATCATGTTATAAGAACATGATTTCGACCAAGGTGCCCTGTACCATTACGGTTCAGGGAAATATCTCCTTAGAAAGGAGGTGATCCATCCACAGCTTCCGCTACGGATGCCTTGTTACGACTTCACCCCTATTATCGATCCTACCTTCGTCCGACTAATGTCAGCCTTCTGGTATTACCGACTCTCTTGGTGTGACGGGCGGTGTGTACAAAGCCCGAGAACGTATTCAACGCCGCGTGGCTGATCGGCGTTTACTAGCGATTCCGGCTTCATGAAGTCGAGTTGCAGACTTCAATCCGAACTGAGACGAGGTTTGATGAGATTGGCTTCGTCTTGCGACTTTGCGACTCATTGTCCTCGCCATTGTAGCACGTGTGTAGCCCAAGGCGTAAGGGCCATGCTGATTTGACGTCATCCCCACCTTCCTCCCAGTTAACCTGGGCAGTTCCGTGTGTGAATATAACACACAGTGAGGGTTGCGCTCGTTAAAGGACTTAACCCGACATCTCACGACACGAGCTGACGACAACCATGCAGCACCTGTGTTCTAGCTCCCTTGCGGGCACCCCCAACTTTCGCCGGGGTTCTAGACATGTCAAGCCTTGGTAAGGTTTATCGCTTATCGTCGAATTAAACCACATGCTCCACCGCTTGTGCGGGCTCCCGTCAATTCCTTTGAGTTTTAGCCTTGCGGCCGTACTTCCCAGGTGGGGTACTTAAGGCGTTAGCTTCGATAACCAGCACTGGGAGGGTCGAAACTCCCAATACTTAGTACCCATCGTTTAGGGCGTGGACTACTGGGGTATCTAATCCCATTCGCTCCCCACGCTTTCGTCTGTGAGCGTCAGAAATGTCCTAGTAAGCTGCCTTCGCTTTTGGTGTTCTTGCCGATATTAACGCATTTTACTACTACACCGGCAATTCCGCTTACCTCTTCCATTCTCTAGCTTTAAAGTATTCTTGGCAGCCTTCGGGTTGAGCCCGAAGATTTAACCAAGAACTGATAAAGCCGCCTAGAGACGCTTTACACCCAGTTATTCCGGATAACGCTTGCCACTCTCGTATTACCGCTGCTGCTGGCACGAGATTAGCAGTGGCTTATTCCTTCGGTACCGTCACGGATTCGTCCCGAAGAAAAGCAGTTTACACCCCGAAGGGGTTCATCCTGCACGCGGCATTGCTCCGTCAGCCTTGCGGCCATTGCGGAAGATTCTTGACTGCAGCCACCCGTAGGTGTCTGGGCCGTGTCTCAGTCCCAGTGAGGCGGGCCGTGCTCTCACACCCGCTACCCGTCGTAGCCTTGGTAGTCTCTTACACTACCAACTAGCTGATAGGCCATAGGCTCCTCTCCGACTGCCTGAGCTTTACTCAATATTACATATGTATTACTGAGACCATCGGGTATTATTCAGCCTTTCGGCTAATTATGCCCGTGTCGGAGGTAGATTACCAATGTGTTACGCACCCGTTTGCCTTGATCCGTTAGTAACCGAAGCCACTAAAAAATCAATCGACTTGCATGCCTTAGACATGCCGCCAGCGTTCATCCTGAGCCAGGATCAAACTCTCATTTATAGATGTAATTGTTTTTTATACAAGCTAACTACAACAACGCTTGTTAAAGGAATTTAAGGGGCCTGCATTGTCTAAATTTATAAAAAACTTAGAAAATGTGCTCCTACTACTATACAAACTGTCAAAGTTCTTTTTCTTATTATAAAAACAACTTTTTATGACAAGAAAAAACAGCGGACTTCGATCTAACTGTTTGCTAGGTGATTATCCTGCAATGCCGGATTTCACTTAGCCTTTAGTTTTCAAAAACCTCTGTTTTGCCTTGCCCACCAATAGAGCCAATCACTAATTTATAGAAAAAATATCTCAATTAGAGTTGTGGTTAATGGTTTTAAAATAACTGGGGGAATGATAATAGTTGAAAAGGTTTCTGTCAAGGGTTTTTG
>CALBLZ010000204.1 GCA_937895715.1 uncultured Candidatus Berkelbacteria bacterium | reverse complement strand
TTTGGGGTCTTAGCTTAATTGGTAGAGCACTTCATTTGCAATGAAGGGGTTATGGGTTCGAGTCCCATAGACTCCACAATGTTGAAATACAGTTAGTAATTAGGTTTTAAGAGTTAGTTACTTAAAATCTAATAACTGACAAGCAATTGTCATTGTGATTGTTCTTTAACAACTGAATAGAAAGAAAAAATTCATTTTTACCGAGAAAGTAAAAAAGAGCATATGGTGGATGCCTTGGTACAAGAAGCCGATGAAGGACGTGTCAAGCTGCGTTAAGCCTCGAGAAGCTGCTAAAAAGCGTTTTACTCGGGGATGTCCGAATGGGAAAACCCATCTCAATTTATTGAGATATCATACAGCCAATACATAACTGTATAGAAGGTAAGCTAGCGAACTGAAACATCTTAGTAGCTAGAGGAAGAGAGACCAATAGGTTATTCCCTTAGTAGTGGCGAGCGAACAGGGAAATAGTTTAAACCATAAAAGTATTTAGCTTTGACGGAAGCTGCTTTGCAGAACAAGTCATTGTCTAGCCCGTTTGGGGGTATGTACATTATGGGGTTGTAGGATGCATTTTTCTAGGGGCCAAAAACCCTGGAGGCAAGTCAAAAAATTGTTTTATACTGGAACTTTACTGGAAAGTAAGGCCATAGATCGTAACAGCCGAGTACAGGAAATGAAACAATCTTGCTTAAATGCAATCCTGAGTACTACCAAATAGGTGAAATCTGGTAGGAATCATCCAGAACCATCTGGAAAAACTAAACACTTCTTGTAACCGATAGTGAACTAGTACCGTGAGGGAAAGGCGAAAAGAACCCCTGTTAGGGGAGTGAAATAGATCCTGAAACCATATGCTTACAAGCAGTTGGAGTACACTTTATGTGTATGACAGCGTGCCTATTGAAGAATGAGTCTGCGAGTTATTTGGCAGTGCAAGGCTAAGATGCTATACATCGTAACCAAAGGGAAACCAAGTCTTAAAAGGGCGAAATTAGTACTGTCAAATAGACCCGAAGCCACGTGATCTAACCATGAGCAGGATGAACCCCATCGAAAGATGGGAGGAGGTCCGAACTGTTTAATGTTGAAAAATTATCAGATGACTTGTGGTTAGCGATGATACGTCAACCGAACCTGGCAATAGCTGGCTCTCCCCGAAATAGTTTTAGGACTAGCCTCGTTGATTGAACCTGTAAGAGGTAGAGCACTGATTAAGTCTTGGGGTTCCTCGGAACTACCAGACTTTCTCAAACTTCGAATGCTTACAGCGGATAAACGGGAGTCAGAGCATGGGAGATAAGTTCCATAGCTCGAGAGGGAAACAGCCCAGAATATCGGATAAGGTCCCTAAATATATGCTAAGTGGAAAAGGAGGTAAAATTTCTATGACAACCAGGAGGTTTGCTTGGAGGCAGCCATCCTTTAAAGAGTGCGTAACAGCTCACTGGTC
>CALBLZ010000203.1 GCA_937895715.1 uncultured Candidatus Berkelbacteria bacterium | reverse complement strand
GTAGCTCAGGTGGTTAGAGCGCACGCCTGATAAGCGTGAGGTCGGTAGTTCGAGTCTACCCGGGCCCACCATCCTCTCGAGGAATGGAACGGGGCCGTAGCTCAGTTGGGAGAGCGTCTGCTTTGCAAGCAGAATGTCGTCGGTTCGATCCCGTCCGGCTCCACCAGTTCCCCTTAAGAGATACCGAGACGTCGCAGTCTGAGAGCAAGTTTGGTGGTCACCCCGCATGCCGGGTGTTGGCCACCGGATCTTTCGACATCGTTAAGAGATGCTTTGCTGCTTGTTTGAGGCGCACCCCGCCGAGAGACAGCAAAAGCACGTGAATTCTGGTTTTTTGATCTGACCGATCAAATGCCGCGTCGCAAGACGTGGCAATTCGTTCTTGTCCGACGACAAGGCTGATGTTTTCAAGAGGCGTCAGTTAAGTTGCGGGCATCGATAATGAGAACGATCAAGTGTCTTAAGTGCATCTAGAGGATGCCTTGGCGCATGCAGGCGATGAAGGACGTAGTACGCTGCGATAAGCCCCGGGGAGCTGCGAACAAGCTTTGATCCGAGGATTTCCGAATGGGGAAACCCGACCATTTAGGTCACCCGAAAGGGAGCGAACCCAGGGAACTGAAACATCTAAGTACCTGGAGGAAAGGACATCAACCGAGACTCCGTTAGTAGTGGCGAGCGAACGCGGACCAGGCCAGTGGCCAGGGTGTAAGAACGGGAAGGACCTGGAAAGGTCCGCCATAGTGGGTGATAGCCCCGTACCGGTAGAAAGCATCTTGGTCCTCGAGTAAGGCGGGACACGTGAAATCCTGTCTGAACATGGGTAGACCACTATCCAAGCCTAAGTACTCGCATGCGACCGATAGCGAACAAGTACCGTGAGGGAAAGGTGAAAAGCACCCCGACGAGGGGAGTGAAATAGTACCTGAAACTGGATGCATACAAACAGTCGGAGCCCAAGACGCGTTCTGGGTGACGGCGTACCTCTTGTATAATGGGTCATCGACTTAGTCTGTCTAGCAAGCTTAAGCCGTTAGGTGTAGGCGTAGCGAAAGCGAGTCTGAATAGGGCGTGAAGTTAGTTGGATTAGACCCGAAACCGAGTGATCTAGCCATGAGCAGGCTGAAGGTAAGGTAACACTTACTGGAGGGCCGAACCCGCATCTGTTGCAATAGATTGGGATGACTTGTGGCTAGGGGTGAAAGGCCAATCAAACTTGGAAATAGCTGGTTCTCCGCGAAATCTATTTAGGTAGAGCGTCGACCGAATACCCCGGGGGGTAAAGCACTGCATGGGCTAGGGGGACTCACCGTCTTACCAAACCTAAGCAAACTCTGAATACCCGGGAGTACTAGTCGGCAGACACACGGCGGGTGCTAACGTCCGTCGTGAAGAGGGAAACAACCCTGACC
>CALBLZ010000202.1 GCA_937895715.1 uncultured Candidatus Berkelbacteria bacterium | reverse complement strand
AATTCAGGTTTAAGCCAATTTAACATTTGATCCATCTCCATTCTGCCCAAAGGTTTGTGTTCGCGAAGCGTACGTGTGGGTGAGCTGGATAATGTCTGAGAGCAAAAAAAACCGAAGCCACGCTCCGCGAAATGCTCGAAAATGCCGCACGCAAAGCCTGCAACACGTCAGGTGCACGCTGTGTTAGGCGCAACCTGATCACTGTGCAGTATATCCACCGTCAATGGTATGCACACTTCCGGTAATGAAGGCTGCACGCTCACTAAGTAAATAGGCTACCAGCTCAGCTACTTCTTCACGGGTAGCGAGGCGCTTCATGGGATGTACGCTGGCCATCCAGTCCGTGACCTCCTTGCCCGACTCCATAATCCTTGGGGTCGCAACATAGCCTGGCGCAACCGCACATACGCGAATATTAAACTCCGCTAACTCCAGTGCCGCTGAACGTGTTAGCCCAATGATTCCATGCTTGGCTGTGGTGTAAGCAGCCATCCCTGGCAATCCCACCACGCCATTAGCAGACGACATATTTATGATTACACCTGACCTATTTGTGAGCAGTTCTGGTATTTCATACTTCATTGAATAGAAGATGCCCGTTAGATCTGTTTCGATTACTTCTTGCCATACCTCAATACCGATGTCTTGAACCGGTACTCCTGCCGGTCCAGTAACCCCGGCGTTGTTTACAGCAAGATCAAGTTTCCCAAATCGCTCAACAATCCGTTTTACAGCAACTTCTACAGCCTTTGGGTCACGCACATCTGCCTGTATCGCCAATGTCCGCTCACCGGCCGGATCGATTCGCTTACAAACTGATTGCACAGAATCAAGTCGTCGGCTTACCAAGCCAACCGATGCCCCGCCGGTAAAGAGGCGTTCGGCTATAGTCTCGCCGTTGCCGGTTCCAGCACCAGTCACTAGTGCGACTTTACTTAAGAACTCCATAATATAATCTCCTCTCTAAATCTAAATTGTTGTTGCGCCTAACGGTTTGCGTTATGCCCCTTCGGGGTATGTGCGGGCGGGCGTGGACAATGGGTAGAATTCAGTAATCACTGTTTACGAACATTACGCCCCACAAGTGCAATTATACAAAACACTGCAATCTACACACAAAAAAACGCCCTCCATCGCTGGAAGGCGGTTCGCGATCCCAGCGTCATGTACCGGTTGGTGCAGGCGCTGGCTGCCATAATCTAGCTTCTGCCTCCGTCAGGTGATGGCGGAGCTGGGCGGCATATTGGAAAGTTGAGATGCGCGCAGCCCCCTCCTGCCTCCCCCATTTTGAAACCCGAAATGGGGGAGAGATCATTACGTTGCACAAGAGATTCTTACTCTTAGTGTATAGCATCCCCTCCCCAAGTATTGCAGAAATTGGGGAATCGTCGGGTGAGGTCATCCGCCGCAGCGCCCTCAAGCATTCCCTCCCCAAATTTCGCAGAAATTAGGGGAGGGCCAGGGAGGGGC
>CALBLZ010000200.1 GCA_937895715.1 uncultured Candidatus Berkelbacteria bacterium | reverse complement strand
AGACGGGTAGCGGGTGTGAGAGCACGGCCCGCAACATCGGAACTGAGACACTGTCCGGACTCCTACGGGAGGCTGCAGTAACGAATCTTCCGCAATGGGCGAAAGCCTGACGGAGCAATGCCGCGTGCGGGATGAAGTATCTCTGGTATGTAAACCGCTGTCAGGGGGCAGAAACAATGATTGCCCCCAGAGGAAGTGGCGACTAACTCTGTGCCAGCAGTCGCGGTAATACAGAGGCCACAAGCATTAGTCGGAATCACTGGGCTTAAAGGGTGCGTAGGTTGTCCATCAAGTGCTTTGTGAAATCCCACGGCTCAACCGTGGAACAGCAGGGCATACTGATGGACTTGAGGCAAGTAGGGGCTGACGGAACAGTAGGTGGAGCGGTGAAATGCGTAGATATCTACTGGAACGCCGATGGTGAAGACGGTCAGCTGGGCTTGTCCTGACACTGAGGCACGAAAGCGTGGGGAGCAAACAGGATTAGATACCCTGGTAGTCCACGCTGTAAACGATGCGCACTGGACCGGTGCGGTTTTGACGCCGTATCGGTCGTAGTAAAAACGATAAGTGCGCCGCCTGGGGAGTACGGTCGCAAGATTAAAACTCAAAGGAATTGACGGGAGCTCACACAAGCGGTGGAGCATGTTGCTTAATTCGAGGCAACGCGAAGAACCTTACCTGGGTTTGACATGCTTGGATTAACCTCTTGAAAGAGAGGCCACGCCCTTTGGGTGGAACAAGCACAGGTGCTGCATGGCTGTCGTCAGCTCGTGCTGTGAAGTGTCGGGTTAAGTCCCTTAACGAGCGCAACCCCTGTCGTTAGTTGCTCACAGGTAATGCTGAGTACTCTAACGAGACTGCCGGTGTCAAACCGGAGGAAGGTGGGGATGACGTCAAGTCCTCATGGCCCTTACATCCAGGGTTGCAAACGTGCTACAATGGTGCATACAGAGCGACGCGAGGCCGCGAGGCGGAGCAAATCGCAAAAAATGCACCCCAGTTCGGATTGCAGGCTGCAATTCGCCTGCATGAAGTCGGAATCGCTAGTAATCGGAGATCAGCTACGCTCCGGTGAATATGTTCCTGAGCTTTGTACACACCGCCCGTCACGTCATGGGAGCCAGAAGCGCCCGAAGCCGCCCTGTTTCAAGGGTGTCTACGGCGATGCTGGCGACTGGGACGAAGTCGTAACAAGGTAGCCGTAGGAGAACCTGCGGCTGGATCACCTCCTTTCTAAGGGATTTCCTTAGACCAGATGAGTGTCTCTATCTCAGGGCTATGCCTTGGATAGAGCCTCCGAGAGCGATCTCAGTCTGGATGTCAACACATCTCTCGCCTGCGTCCCTCACCGGACGTAGTCGGACAAGCCAAAAGCTTTGTCCTTGCGACCCCCAACTGTTCTTTGCATTTCCGGTACA
>CALBLZ010000199.1 GCA_937895715.1 uncultured Candidatus Berkelbacteria bacterium | reverse complement strand
AATCCCCTGGCCAAAGGAGGTAGTAGCTCGGTTGATGTTGCGCCACTGCTTTACCGGCAGAACGCTACCGCTAATCTCATTGCGTAGATCAACACCGGTTTGCTGACCAAACCCAAACTTTGACACGTAGTCGGCCAGCCGCTGGTTACCAAGTTTGTCAGCGATCCATACCATAGCCACGTTGTCTGAGTTAACAAGCACCTCCGTCATTGTCTCTTCACCGTAAGCCTTATTTAAGGCCGTGTTGATTACGTGAGTATCCACGGTAACTGAAGCACCAAACTTACCCTTGGTGTCCTTTGTAACTAAATCCTGATCAATCGCCGCCGCCATTACGAGCGGCTTGAAGATACTTCCCGGTTCCCACTGTTTACTGATTGCTGGATTATCAAATAGTCCAATGTCTTGCTCAGCAACAGACCGATAGTTATTGGGGTCATAGTTAGGAGTACTAGCCATAGCAACAATTTCACCGTTCTTTGGGTTCATCACAATCACTGTGCCACCCTCAGCTTCGGCATCTTTAACCTGCTCAGCAAGAGCTGATTCAACAAACTGCTGCACATTGCGATCAATGGAGAGTTCGAAGTTGGTGCCATCACGCCCCTCAATCGCCTCCTGCTGGCTCAGCAGACGACCCTCACTGTCGCGCTCTAGGCGTAAGCGCCCAGAGTACCCCTTAAGTTCGGTATCAAACTTTTCTTCAAAACCGTAGCGCCCCTCACCCTTACTGTTAACAAACCCCATTACCTGCCCCATTAGAGAAGCCTCGGGGTACACGCGGTAAAACTCGCGTATAAAGAAGAATCCATTAATAAAGTACAGAATGTCTCCCTGTGAAGAATCAAAGTTAATTTGAGCTGCTCTGGTGCCAGGCACAATTCTTTCTGCAACTTCGTTTAACTTTGCTTCATACTCCTCTACCTGCTCCTTGGTTAAGCCACGGACAATCGGGTTCATGTAGTACGTATCTTTCTCGAGCTCGTCTACAAGCTGCTGCACCTCTCCCCCACTAAGGGATGCAACTGCTGCGGCATAGTCTCGCTTGTTTGTGACAAACTTTGGTGTAGCCGAAAGTGCAAAACGCTCCACACTCTGTGCAACCAACGATGGGCTCCCGCTCGCTGCATCTTGCACAAAGATTGCTCCGCGCCGTGGCATAATATCTCGCTCAACATTCTGCTGTTCTTCTGCCTGAGCAACATAGGTGTCGTGCTGCAGAATGCTCACCGAAAAAAGCCGCACTAAAATGGTAGCGGCGACTAGAGCAACGAAGACCGTAAGGAGTTTGATGCGAAAGGTGGCTGGCATAGTCAGCTCAATTGTAGCAGTACCGTTACGCAAGCGAATTACTGATTGATGCTTGGTGCCTCGGTGGCAACACCGGCTACCTCACCCATCTCAACGTACTGGGCATTCTCCATTGGCACCATTCCGTCTTTGAGGGTGGTGTTTTGAATCTCCTGGACAGACTGGGCGCGCTTGGCTTCTAGCCGGAGTCGCTCAATATCTTGGTCTACCTTACTAATATCCTTACGCAGCGTTGACTGCTCGTACCCAGCGGTAGTGCTGCCACTCGACTGGGTAATCATCACCATAGCAAGCACTGCTAACACGGCCAAACCGAGGTACTTCGCGGTGGTTGGACCAAATTTAAGTACTTGCGCTGTTGATCGAAGCGCTGGTTTACGACTGGTTTGACGACTAATACTGTAGCCTGATTGGCGAGAATAACGTGCCCGCATGCGGTTCCTCCTTAAGCTACGGAATCGGCTAGATGCCGATATCTTTCAGTGTCTGATAATACTCCGGGCTATCCATGTCCATGCTGTCCTGGTACTTCTTCCAAGTATCGGTACTCCAGATTTCAACATGATCGTGAAGCCCTGCCAGCACTGCCTGCTTGGTTAGATGAGCGTACTCACGCAAATATGGCGGAAGGAGTACACGACCTAACTTATCAAGCTCAACGTCTACCGCCCCGGCAAGGGTTTGGCGAACGAAGGCGCGTGCCTGTGGTTGACTCTGTGGAAGTTGCGCTAGCTTAGCCGCGATCTCACCCCACTTTTCAGCAGGATAGAACTTGAGGGAACCGTCAAACCCCTTGGTAACGACGGCCCCTCCGGCCAACTTTGAACGCCACTTTACCGGCACCTGCAGCCGCCCTTTTTCGTCGATGGAATGGGAGTGCTCACCTATAAACATGACTGGAATGCGGTGTGCAGGATTAGGTGGATAAAGTCTTGTGGTGGCCGGAACATCGCTGTGCATCGATGTGCCGACAACTTTCCCGTGGCGCCCCACTTTGCCCCACAAATTACCACTTGCAACCATTATGCGTCCACTTCTTTCACCCTGTCAACAATCTCGCGCCATTTTGTATGAAGTCTGCATACTTTGTACGCTCCTAACAGGTTTACAGTTTGCTATTTTCTGGTATAGTTTCGGCAGTATCGTAGCCCGGGCAATTCCTGGGCGTGACAATTCGGAGCAATGAAATGAAGAGTGATCTTTCTACCATCTACGCTCGGGTTCTGAACCCCGGGCAAGTACGCCTTATGGGCGAGATCGGCTTCCTTTTGGAAGTAGAGCGCGCAAGGGGCACCAAAGTCACCGATTCCAAAGGAAAAGTCTACACGGACTTCTTCGGCGGATACGGCGTTTTGACCTTTGGCCACAACCACCCGGTTATCGCAGACGCCATCCGGGCGCACCTCGATTACGAGGCACCAATCGTGTGCCAGGCCTCGCTACTTCGCCCAACAGCGAATCTGGCCGAGCAGCTCGTGGATGAGGTGTACGGACGTCCCGGCTACGTCTTCTTCGGCAACTCTGGTACCGAAGCCGTCGAGGCGGCCATCAAAGTAGCCAAGGGCTACCACGGTGAGAGACGCCACGGCATTCTCTCGCTTGATGGAGGGTTCCACGGCAAAACCATCGGTTCTCTCAGTGTCAGCGGCCGAGAGAAGTACAAGCAGCTATTCCGGCCGCTAATGCCGGGAGGTGTCACTGTACCAATCAATGACATCGCCGCCGTAACGCGCGAGCTCAACACGAAGAAGTACGCGGCAATCATCATCGAAACGGTGCAGGGTGAGGGCGGAGTGCATGTTTGCACGCCAGAGTTCATCGCCGCTGTTGCCGAGGCGTGCCAGCGAACCAAAACGCTCCTCATCGACGACTCGGTTCAAACCGGGCTTGGCCGCTGTGGCAGCATGTATGGAATGCAGTCTTACGGCGTGGTCCCGGACATCATTTGCCTTTCAAAGGCGCTTGGCGGCGGGTTCGTGGCGATCGGCGCAACCATCACACGCGCTTCGGTTTGGGAGAAGGTCTACGGTAGCAACGAGAGTTGCCTGGCTCACACCTCCACGTACGGAGGAAACGGCCTGGCAACCACTGTGGGCCTAGCAGCCCTCAGCCTGGTCACCGATGAGCTCATGCTAAACTGCGACTTCCGCAGTGAGCAACTCATCACCGGCCTGCAAGAAATCGCGCGCGACTTCTCCGACCTGGTCGAGGACGTACGTGGTCAGGGGCTCCTTCTCGGCATCGAGATGAAGGCGCTTAGCGGGATCACTGGCAAACTGATCGGTGGCTTCGGCCATCTGACCAGTGGAACGTCGGGTAGCGACCTCACGGCCGCCCTGGTTGCCGGCCTGCTTCGCCAGCGAGGGTTCCTCACGGTTTTCACCTTGAACCAACCCAACGTGATCCGGATTGAACCTCCCCTTATCGTCACCGAGGAAGAGTGCGCAGCATTCTTACTCGCACTGCGTGAGTCCCTCAAGCAGCTGCGCGAGGAGAAGCTTAGCGCCGCCCTCAACGTCAAGAAGTAGCACCCAACAAAAGAGCCCACCTTGCCAAACGGCGGGGTGGGCTACTTTATTTGAGTCAATTTTACTATTTCCTAGCTTACGCACATGTATTTTGCTATAACAAAGCAACATTCGGCGCTCTGCGCGTTTGAAAAGGAGATCCATGAATCGACAGAGAGTTATCGTGGCACACAACCCCGGAAGGGCTTCCATTCTGCAGGTTGCAGAACTCGACGCAGGGACACACAAGCTTATCGATGCGCGTGATGGCCAGGGAGGAGGCAGTCTTCAGGCAGTTCTGGTTACGCACAAGCCAAAAGCCAAGGCGCCCATTCCCTTTCCCAAGCTGTTCGAGCAAGACCTGCTCGACCCTCAACGACTCGTTATCTACGGGGTGTACACCC
>CALBLZ010000198.1 GCA_937895715.1 uncultured Candidatus Berkelbacteria bacterium | reverse complement strand
AGTCGTAACAAGGTAGCCGTACCGGAAGGTGCGGCTGGATCACCTCCTTTCTAGGGAAACCTACAGGCAGACCTGCGAATGCAGGCGAGCAAGGTGGACCGAAATACAAACAAGAAAACAAACCTTAAGTCCCTAGGGCGCAATAGTCAATACTCAATTGCTAATTGACAATCGAGTATTAGTTATTCGAAGTGTCTTATCACTCTTTAGCGGTTAATGCAATGCGGGCCTGTAGCTCAGACGGTTAGAGCACTGTGCTGATAACGCAGGGGTCAGTGGTTCGAGTCCACTCAGGCCCACCTCAATAATCAAGGGTCAATGACGAATTGACAATGGTTAATGAGCGTGAGGTCGTAGGGGACTCGAATTGCGTCCGGGCTACATCACGCAAGCGACCGATAAGTTAGCACAATTGACAATTCATCATTAGCAATTGTGCATTGGTTATTGGTTTCCGCTTGGTACGTTAAAAACTGAATAGGATTAGGTATCTTTACTCTATAGTAGTTTAGCGGCGCCTCAGGAATGAGGGAGCTGTGAGACAATGACGAAGAAGCGAAGTGGTTAAGCTACTAAGGGCGTACGGGGGATGCCTAGGCGTCAAGTGCCGATGAAGGACGTGTAGCACTGCGAAAAGCGATGGGGAGTCGTGCTAGGACAGTGAGCCATCGATATCCGAATGGGGAAACCCGGCTTGGGGAATGCCAAGTCAGCCACGGTTGAACACATAGGCCGTGAGCGGGGAACTCAGGGAACTGAAACATCTAAGTACCTGGAGGAAAAGAGAGTATTCCGTAAGTAGTGGCGAGCGAAAGCGGAGGAGCCCAAACCAAGATGGCTTCGGTCATTTTGGGGTTGTAGGACCAACAGAAGACAAGGCGAAGCGAGCAGAACAGCACTGGAAAGGCTGACCGGAGCGGGTGATAGTCCCGTAAGCGGAGCGACGGCTTGTTGGTTGGAATCCTGAGTACTGCGGGGCACGCTAACCCTGCAGGAAGCTGGGAGGCCCACCTTCCAAGGCTAAATACACTTGACGACCGATAGTGGACTAGTACCGTGAGGGAAAGGTGAAAAGCACCCCGATTAGGGGAGTGAAATAGAACCTGAAACCGTACGCTTACAAGCAGTTAGAGCCCCATACCGTTTAGCAATAAGTGGTGGGGTGATAGCGTGCCTCTTGGAGAATGAGCCAACGAGTTACTCTTTGTGGCAAGGTTAAGGCAATGAATCGCCGGAGCCGAAGCGAAAGCGAGTCTGAATAGGGCGTACAGTCGCAAGGAGTAGACCCGAAACCAGGTGAGCTAGCCATGGCCAGGGTGAAGCGGGGGTAATGCCTCGTGGAGGCCCGAACTGGTGTATGTTACAAAATGCTCGGATGAGCTGTGGCTAGGGGTGAAATGCCAAACGAACTTGGAGATAGCTGGTTCTCGCCGAAATAATTTTAGGATTAGCGTCACACCGTTTAATCCCGGAGGTAAAGCACTGATTGAGGTAGGGGGCTACCAGCTTACCGAACTCATTCAAACTCTGAATACCGGGATTCCAAGGATGGCAGTCGGACTACGGGAGATGAGTTTCGTGGTCGAGAGGGAAAGAACCCAGACCGTCAGCTAAGGTCCTGAAGTGGTGACTAAGTGGGAAAGGATGTGGAGTTACTGAGACAGCCAGGAGGTTGGCTTAGAAGCAGCCATCCTTGAAAGAGTGCGTAATAGCTCACTGGTCTAGTGATTCTGCGCCGAAAATATAACGGGGCTCAAGTCACCCACCGAAGCTACGGGTTTGCCTTCGGGCAAGCAGTAGGCGAGCGTTCTGTTAACCTGAGAAGCCATACCGTAAGGAGTGGTGGAGGAGACAGAAGCGAGAATGTTGGCACGAGTAGCGTAAACAATGTGAGAATCATTGTCCCCGTAAATCTAAGGTTTCCGACGGAAGGTTGATCCGCGTCGGGTTAGTCGGGCCTAAGGCGAGGTCGAAAGGCGTAGCCGATGGACAACAGGTTAATATTCCTGTACCACGTCAAGTTGCTTGACCGAGGGAGAGACGCAGGAGGGTAGGTCGGCCGGCGGTTGGAAGTGCCGGTGCCAAGCTTGTAGACGCTGAGACCGGGGTTAAAAGACCGGTTGAGTTGAGGAGTGATGGCGAGCCCGCAAGGGTGGAAGCAACTGAGCCCAAACTGTCAAGAAAATCTTCTAGGGAGACTTGCGTGCCCGTACCGCAAACCGACACCGGTAGATGAGTTGAATATACTAAGGGGATCGGGAGAACCTTCGTTAAGGAATTAGGCAAATTAGATCCGTAACTTCGGGAGAAGGATCGCCTCTGTAGGATAAGGCCGGCTAGCCCGGTTGAGTCTGACGAGGCCGCAGAGAAATGGCTCTATCGACTGTTTACCAAAAACACAGGTCTGTGCGAAGTCGTGAGACGAAGTATACAGGCTGACGCCTGCCCAGTGCCGGAAGGTTAAGGGGAGAGGT
>CALBLZ010000197.1 GCA_937895715.1 uncultured Candidatus Berkelbacteria bacterium | reverse complement strand
GAGGCGGAAGTCGACGTCGCGGTTGTCTACCTTTAGCGAGAACCGACCATCTTGTGGAAGGCGCTGCTCATCAATCTTGAGCATTGAGATAATTTTGAGACGCGCAATGATCGCAGCCTGGATTTCTTTTGGCAACTCAACGCGCGCAACCAGAACACCGTCAAGGCGGAAGCGCACCACCAACTTACTCTCGTAGGGCTCAATGTGAATATCTGAAGCGCGCTCCTTCACCGCGCGACGGAGTAGCGAGGAGACAATCCGAGCGGTTGGGGCGTCTTCCTCAAAATTTTCGCCCGCAACCTCTTTTTCGGCGTCGGCAAGCTCTTTCTCACTAATACCAAGGTCGGCACTATCAACCAGCTCCTGCAGCTCAGCCTGAAGCCCGGTGTACTGGTCGAGGATGTAGTTGAGATCGTCTTTTGAGGTTAGCACCGGGTTTACGGTGAGCCCCGTTTGCTTTCGAATAACTTGAACCGCCTCAAAGTCTTCGGGGTCGATCATTGCAACCGTAAGAAGATTGTTTGCAAGTTCTACGGGAGCCGCACGGTACTGTGACGCAATCTGTTGAGGAACCAACTGCAGGATTGCCCGGTCTATCTTTTTTCCTACAAACTCACGGTATTGAATATTTGAGGCACGACCGAGTGGCCGTTCTTCTTTGGCTGGCTTTTCTTCTTCTTTAGGAGCTTCTTCAGTACTCTCAACCTCTTTATCTGCTGGCTTTGCAGCCCCTTCATCTTCATCTTCGTCATCGTGAGTATGAGCAAACAGGTCTGGTCGTTCTTGTTGGGCCTGAACAATTGTATCTATCAGAATTGAAGCTGGCTCGTATACTAGCTCGATTGTTGGCAGCGAAATACGCTCCTCACCATCTTCGGTACGCCGCCCACCCGGTTCTTTCTCGGTTAAAAAGCGACCAAGAGCTGGCACCTCAACCTCTTCACCAACAGAAAGCTCACGACCAATTGTTTGCCAAACCGCATCAAAAAGCTGGCCAGCTTGTTTTGCATCGATGGATGCGGCTGACCGGATGCGTTCGAGAAACTCGTGAGTAGAAGCCATCCCCCTTTGCGTATTCGTTATACCTAGAGCTAAGACTGATTTATTATACCATCCATTGGGCTATACTAAGCGCATGACACTGTACCGCCAGTACCGACCAACACGATTTGCCGATCTGATTGGGCAAAGTACCGCACGCACCATCCTTACCCAGGCTATTTTAAAAAAGCGCCTGAGCCACGCCTACCTCTTTAGTGGGTCACGTGGCACGGGTAAAACGAGTAGCGCTCGTATTTTTGCACGTGCTATTTGCTGCTCCAACAAATCTGAGGAAGGTGAACCTTGTAACACCTGCCCTTCCTGCCTTGCAATACTCCAGGGGCACACCCCCGACCTTATCGAAATAGACGCGGCATCTAACCGTGGCATTGAGGATATCCGGACACTCCGCGAGCAAGCGCAGTACCCCCCAATCCAACTCGACCACAAAATATATATCATCGACGAAGCTCATATGTTGACGGGCGATGCATTCAATGCACTGCTTAAAACATTGGAGGAACCTCCGGCTCACGCCATCTTCATTCTTGCCACAACCGAGCTACATAAGGTTCCCATTACCATTCGTTCTCGGTGTCAGTTGGTTACCTTTCTAAGAGGGTCTGTCGAAGATATCTCCACAAAAATTTCACACATCGCTAAGCAGGAAAAGTGGAAAGCTGAGCCTGCCGCGCTTCGCTTAATTGCTGAGCACGCCGACGGCGGATACCGCGATGCTGAGACAATCCTTGAGCAGCTGATGACACTCCATGATGCCTTGACCGTCGATGTTGTGAGCGAATCACTGGGGGTAATTTCTGATTCTGCCCGAGCTTCCCTGCTCGATGCCGTTCGCCACCAAGATGAAATGGCAGTGCGGTCGCTTTTGGCCACACAGCTTAGTGGGCCAGCCAAGCGTTACGAAGCGATTATAGTTTCACTCATCAGTGATATCCGTGCTACGGCGCGACTTACTCCTCTCGACACCTACTTCCTTGAGCAACTGCTCGAGGCGTATATTTTGCAAAAGAGCAGCCCAAGCCCGTCGCTACCTATCGAGATTGCTTGTTTAAAAACCTGCTACTACGCCACTCCATCTAACCAGGCTCGAGTTGTCGTACGACCAGAAGCTCCTGCACAACCTCCTACTAAACCAGTCGAGAAAAAGGAATCTACCGTTGCCAAAGTTGTCACCCCCACAGCTGCAGCCCCCGTTGCTGTGCCTGTGGTAGAGCTGCGCGAAGTAGCAGCGCGGAGCTACACAGCTAACATTCGACAGGCCTGGAAAGAGGCTGTGCACGAAGTTGCCGCAGAAAACGCCCCCCTCGCCCAAGCCCTCCGCCAAGCTAAAGTTCACACAGCCGAAAATGGAGTAGTCCTGGTACATGTAAAGTACAAGTTTCACTGCGAAAAACTCAACGAGAAAAAGCACCGAATGTACGTAGAAAAACTCCTTAAAGAGAGTACAAACGAGCCTTGGCAAGTAGTGTATGAACTTAACCAGCAAGTCGCTGGCACACCTCCAAAGAAGCAACTGCCCGAGGGAGAGTCTGCCCCAACCAGCGTACAACCTGTTGACTATACAGATGTAGCCGCTATATTTACTGCCAACCCAAGTGGAGCTAACTAGACCCATGCCTGACGAAGAAGCCAAGCGCGCGGTAACAATCGAAGTAAACCGAGACCTCTGCACCGGTGCCGCGGCGTGCTTGGTGTACCCGTTCTATGAGATTGATGACGAATCTAAGGCGGTGCTTCTCACAAAGAACAATCTCAATTCAGATGACCCGCGCAACACCTTAGCCAAAGGTGGTGTAGTCTTGATAGAAGATATGCAGAATGCGGGAGGGCTGCCACTCGAAGAGATACAGCAAATGGCCATCGACTCGGCCAAGATTTGCCCGTTCAATGCAATCATCGTACGAGACGCAGAGGGCAAAAAAATATGGCCGCCTGAGGACGATTTCTAGGCATTCACTGGTACCCCTCGAGGTAATTTTTTAGCCTACTAGAGCCTCTAAAATTTTCTATAATGAAAAGCCCCCTGCAGAATGCCGGGGGCTTTATTCGTGCCAGAAAATCCCTATTGAGCAATGAGCATGATGCTAAATACAAGCATTGCGAGCAGCCCAAGCATTCCGAGAATGAACGTGATGTAGAAAAGCTGAAGGTCTTTGCGTGGCAACACAGCTTCTTTCTTGCTGATCTCAACTTTCATGAGGCTAGGCGCGAGCTTGAATGTGGTGACGAGCATTACAACAATGAGGAAATCGAAGATCAGTGTGAGTAGAAACACTAAGCCAGTGAAACTTTCCTGGCGAGCAAAAATGTAGCCGCCAATCAGCATCAGCCAGAGGCCTGTCCAAATGGCAATGCGTGAGTACGGCTGAAGTTTTACCAACAGGTAAGCCGCTGTGCGCTGACGGAGTGACATAAGACCAAAGACACCCTGCACCAGGAACATCCCAAACAGCGCTACAAATCCTAGCCAAAACAGAACCAATCCAAACCCAGCAACCGGGAAACTAAACGGTGAGCTAGCACCGTAAATATCCAGCTTTAGACGCCACCAATCTCCGAAAGAGCTGAAGTAATCCCCGAAAGTCCAGGCCTTTTGCGTACCTAATCGGATGCCGTAGTGAGTAACAAGCTGACCTGGATCGAGCACAATCAGGTAGTAGGTTACATCCTTTTGAAGCTTTACCACCTGCTCTGCTACAAGCGCGTACTGCTCCATCAGCACTGGCTCGTTATAGGTGCGAAACTCCTTAGTTTCAGAATCCCTCTCTGTCGCATTGATCACTGCACTGTGGTAGCCCTCACCTGGCAACGGAACGCCGAGCTCCTTAGCAGTGGTAGCGTCTGTAGGATCCATGAAGATGAGCGTTGGCTCACTCAAATCGCTCAGTTCGTTTTTGCGAACCAGTAGGCCGAACGTTTGCTCCCCATCTTCCTTAGCGGTGAACTTGTAAATATCGACAGGAGCCGAACCCTCTAGCTTTCCGTAAATGCCACGGCTTCCGGTAATTTCTGAGATAACCTGAGCATCTTTGTATGGGTCTGTTTGATTGAGTCCGATACCAGAATCTAGGTAGGGCTTACCTGCGAGAGCAGGTGCAGCAGCACCAAGCAGCAGAACTACAGTGGCAAGTGCGCCAGAGAGGATTTTAGAAATTCGCATAGCAGTGATACGTGGGTAATGTGTGTTTATGGTAGCTAGACTCGCCCCTGCCGTCAAAGGTTCAGCCGGCACGTCTAGCTAGAAGCGGTGAACAATGTGTCGCTGCCCAAGGACCACAAATTAGCCTAAGCAAGCCGTGTGAATTCAGTGTGAATATCCGAGTGAGTCAAAATGTTTAAGTAGTTCATCATTACGAGTAACCGGCTCTGATAATTGCAATACGCACCCCACTTCTGTTGGCCAGGTTTATATTCTTATCTGAATCTTGCACAACAGATTTGTATTCCGTATAGTTAGTTCGTACTTTCCTAAGTGATACAAGTAGCAAACACGTAAGGAGTGGCAATAAACGTTCTCATGCTCGGCTGGGAGTTACCTCCCTGGAATTCTGGCGGTTTGGGTACCGCCTGTTTAGGTTTGACCGAAGGCTTGAGTGAGCACGGTGTTGATATTAACTTCGTTCTACCAAAAACGTTTGGTGACACCAGCTACGATCACATGAACGTGATAAGTGCAGTGGACTACGCTAACGACGACGCAATTAAACAGCTCCTCGAACGTACCGACATGTCCGAGGAAGAAATCGTCCGCCAGCTCGCGTACGGCACAAAGGTTGCCATCGGCGAGCACCAGCGATTACTCGTACAGCACTTCCAGACAGAAATTCCTGTCTCACCTCACGCCCAGGCTTCTTGGTACGCAGCAACTGCTGCGAGGATTGCAAAAAAGAACCCTAACTTTAGCGTCATCCACGCTCACGACTGGTTCACCTACTACGGCGGCATGGCTGCTCGCAAAGTTGCAGCAGCAGACGGTCGCCACACGCCGTTCATCGCACAAATCCACGCCACCGAGTACGACCGGTGTGGAGAGCACGGCGACCCGCGCATTATTGCCATCGAGCGCACAGGCCTTAACGCTGCAGACCGCGTGGTTGCAGTAAGCCACTACACTAAAGAAGTTGTTCATAAGTACTACGGCGTCCCTCGCTCAAAGATTTCTGTTGTATACAACGGCATCCCAAATAAAAAGCAGCCAAAGCAGTTCGACTTCGCTGAGCTAAAGCGACACCACAAGATCGTTCTGTTTATGGGGCGTATGACCATGCAGAAGGGCCCTGACTACTTCGTACAGTTGGCACACAAGGTCCATCAGAAAGATCCTAACGTTCGTTTTGTAATGGTTGGCAGCGGCGATATGGAGCATCGCATGATCGAAGAATCTGCCCGTCTCGGCCTTACTGGCACCATTCTATTCAGCAGCTTCTTGCGCGGAAGTGATGTTGATCGTGCCTACCAGCTGGCCGATGTATTCGTTATGCCGTCTGTTTCCGAGCCATTTGGCATCGTAGCCCTTGAAGCCATGCAGAACGGCACGCCAGTAATCGTTTCCAACCAGTCGGGAGTAGCTGAAGTATCAAATAATATTCTCAAGGTTGATTTCTGGGACGTAGAGAATATGGCTAAGTCCGTGCTCCATGTACTCCACGATGCTCACGCGTCTAAAAACTTGGTTGCAGGAGGCAAGCACGACCTGCAAACCCTCACCTGGACCCAAGCCGCCAAGGTTATGCACAATGTCTACCACGATGTGCTTGGCGGAGCACCACACCATCGGCCTCACCTTGTCTAAACTATGCCGAACATCTGTTTCTACTTTCAGGTACACCAGCCGTACCGCATGCGCCACTACCGCGTATTCGATATTGGCGAATCTACCGATTACTTCGACGAGAAAACCAATCGTGATATCTGTCGTAAAGTAGCCGACAAGTGCTACCTCCCTGCTAACGCCCTAATGCTAGAGCTGATAAATAAGCATAACGGCGCGTTTAAGATTGCCTATAGTATCTCAGGCGTAGCCCTTGAGCAGTTTGCTGAGTACACACCCGAGGTGCTAGAGAGCTTCAAAAAGCTCGTCGCCACTGGCCACGTTGAGCTGCTCACCGAAACCTACTACCACTCTCTCGCTGCCCTCTTCAATCCTGATGAGTTTAGAGAGCAGGTTCGATTGCACCAGCAGGCCACCCAGCACTACTTTGGCGTTACCCCTCAAATTTTCCGCAACACCGAACTCATCTACAGCAACGGCATTGCCGATATGGTAGAAGATCTCGGCTTTAAAGGAATGCTCACCGAAGGCGTTGACCGCATCTTGGCCTGGCGCAGTCCTAACTTTGTGTACGAGCCACACAACGGTCGCGGCATGAAGCTTCTATTAAAGAACTACAAACTCTCCGACGATATCGCCTTCCGCTTTAGTCAGCAGAGCTGGAATGGTTGGCCACTCACTGCCGAAAAGTTTGCCAAGTGGGTACACGAAACCGATGGGGCCGCTGACACCATCAACCTCTTCATGGACTACGAGACCATTGGTGAGCACCAGTGGGAAGATACCGGCATCTTCGACTTCTTCCGCAGCCTACCAGAGTCCATCTGGCAGCACCCACAGTTTGGCTTTGCCACACCAAGTGAGGTTATTACCGCTACCCCGAGCATGGCCAAGATTGATATCCCCGACTCTATCTCGTGGGCAGACACCGAGCGCGACCTCTCCGCTTGGCTTGGTAACCCGATGCAGGATAACGCAATTGCCTGGGTGTATAAATTTGAAGAAGGCCTTAAAGCACTCGAAGACCCAGCGCTGCTGCACCAATGGCGCAAGCTCCAAACCTCGGACCACTTCTACTATATGTGTACTAAGTACTGGTCCGATGGTGATGTGCACAAGTACTTCTCAGTGTACGACTCACCTCACGATTCATACGTGATTATGAGCAATATTCTTACCGACCTTGCCATTCGCATTAAGCAGCACCCAAACCACAAGCCTCGCACCGTTAAGGTTGAGGTTGAGTCCACTGCAGCCACAGAGGAAAAGGCCAGTACCAAGACAACAAAAGAAAAAGCTACAAAAAAAGAGCCTACAAAGAAGCGCACCACCCGCGTTAGCAAGTAGTGCGCTCCGGAGCAGGCGGCCGATCAGTTGATCAGCGGCCTGCTTTTCTGTAGAACTCCTGTAACCTGTCCAGAAGTTCTGCGGTTCTCTCGGGGGTTCGTATTTGATTGACGAATCTCTCAACGACGAAACCCGTTGCAGTCGGGTCTTCCCGGGCCATTCGCCCCGCCTCCTCGAGCTCCCAGGCAGCTGTCAGGAGACGAGCCTCAAGATCAGCTGGTTCAGCCGGGCCATCTGCCCCCTTTAAGCTCTTCCGGTGTCGCTCAATCTGAGCGGTACGGCAGAGCGTTGTGGTAATCGCCATGAACGCGCAGAAAACCAGCCTGCCCTGGCCCTCTTGGGCCAAGCGCGAGCCAATCTCCCGCACGCCCTGAATGTCGATATCCAGGAGTGGGACCTTGCCCTCATCGACCACGCGATGGATTTCAGCCACGGACGTGCCGTAACGATTTCCATGTATGGTCTTACATTCGAGCATTTCCCCTTTGGCGATCAGCTCGTCCATTTCCCCCTCAGACACCCAAAAGTAGGAGTCGTCATGGTCACGGGCGAGTCTTGCACGTGTGGTGTGGCTTCGGGTGAGGCCGTAGGGCAAATCTCCGCTTTCACGGAGCAGTTGACCGAAGTGTCCTTTGCCACTCCCTGCCGGGCCGGCAAGCACACAGATATTTGGCACCAATCGCACTATCGGCCAACCACCTTCCGGTGATGTCCCATAGCTTGAGCCTCGTGGAGAGACTTCATGACAGGAAACCGTGCCCTCCTGAGGGCTTTGTACTTTATGGCATCCCGCGCGTAGTCCACCGACAGATGGCCAAACTTCCACCGACTCGTCTTTGCATCATAGGTGAGTTCGGGGTGATAGTTGCCCGATGCGTGCCACTCCCCAAACTGAATGTCGCACCTGTCAAACACCCAGCTGTGCCCAAAACGCGAAGGCGTTAACCCGGGCGCTTGGAGGAGCTCATCCCGAAACTGGACCATGTGCTCTGGCCCGAGCGGCAGGAGCTCAAACCCATCGGGATGGGTATGGGCCGCAACCACAAATGAACACAGCTGGCTGAGGTCTGCAACAGCCTCAAGGCGCTTCAATCTCCAGGGCCGCTCTCTCAGTGCTGGGGTAACTAAAACCCCTTGCTCATCAAGAAACCCGAGAAGACACTCCTTGCCGATTGAGTCGGCGCTCTCCCCAACCGTGGGGATGTTCGTGATGTTAACGATCATTTGCTTATTCGGGCTTCGTTGCCCGTCTCCTCAGAAAACCTCCACGTAGTAGGTGCTACCTACCTGTGAATGTAGGAGAAAGTATACCCTAGATATTGCTGTTTGTCCAGCATGAGCATATAATAGAGAAGCATATTTGTTTACAAACTTAAACAAAATATAACAGATTAGTTCGTTCTACACGGACTATCAAAGGAGGGATATGGGCGTATTAGAAGGAGTTGAAGACAAGCGGCATTTTAAGGTGCCAGAAGAGAAGTCCTTTGTACTCTGCAATGGCGACAAGCTCTTAAGTCTCGAGGATTTGGTGACAGCTATCAACCTTACCGAGCCAGAGGTGTTCCATACACACGTCAACGAGCACAAGAACGACTTTGCGGCCTGGATTGATGGAGTATTCGAAGAGAGCGCATTTGCCGAAAAGCTGCGTCAGAACTCTACCCCCCTGCGCATGGTGATCACCATCGAAAAGTTCCTGCGCGGCACTCTGTTTACCACTGCGCCAATTGCAGGTGCTGTGAGTTTGCCCGCTCCTGATCACAGCCACGACCAACCAGCAGCGTAAGCGGCATGAGCGCCGCACACACCCTTCCAGAGAACGCCTTTCTCTGTGAAGCAACCTGGGAAGTCTGCAACAAGATTGGTGGAATCCACACGGTTCTAGCCAGTAAAATTGTTCGTGCCCAACAAGCATTTGGTGAAAACTATCTGTGCGTTGGTCCGTACCTGCCACAGAATCCAACCTTCCACGAGACTGAACTCCCCCAGAGCTGGTCTGCTGTGCGCGACGAGCTCGCCTCGCAAGGGATCGATATTCACTACGGCACCTGGATTACCGATGGCGACCCCACCACTATTCTCCTCAGCTTTGACGGAATCGCTCCTCAGCTCGATTCGTACAAGGCTCGTTTTTGGGAGGCATTTAAAGTAGAAAGCCTCGGCATTGATTACTGGGATATTGGCCAGCCCCTCGTGTGGTCGATCGCAGTAGCAAAATTACTCCAAGCAATTGGCCACGCTTTCCCAGAAAAAGCCCTTCTGTTTCACGGCCACGAGTGGTGGACCGCTGGAACGTTCATGACCCTCAAGCTCGATGGTGCTACTAATGTAACCAGCGCGTTTACAACACACGCTACAGTACTCGGCCGCGCTCTTACCGCACAAGGTACCGACATTTACACTAATATCGACTCTGTAAACCCCGACGAGGCCGCCAAGACCTACAACGTTGTTACCAAGCACCAGCTCGAAGCAATCGCTGCAAACCTGGCAACGGTATTCACCACGGTAAGTAACCTCACCGGGCGCGAGGCCACGGCTTTCCTTAAGCGCACGCCTACTGTAATTACCGAGAACGGTTTAGACAGCACCATGTTCCCCGCTTTCGATGAACTCTGTGCTAAGCACACGGCAATGCGCCAAAAGCTCCATGAGTTCGTAACTGCCTATTTCTTCCCGAGTTACCAGTTTAATCTACACCACACCACCTATCAGTTCACGATGGGTCGCTACGAGCTGCACAACAAAGGCTACGATCTATACTTACATTCTCTCGGTGAGCTTAACACCAAGCTAAAAGAAGAAGGCTCAGACAAAACAGTTGTCGCTTTTATGTTTGTCCCCGGAGACGCACGACGCCTGCGCCCAGAAGTCGCCTTCCAGCTCTCTGCGCGTCACCATATTTCACGAATGCTCCGCGAGATGGCCGAGTTCCAGCACCTTGAGCTCTACCGGCACCTTTGGACCAACGAAGGAATCTCATCTACCGACACGCGACTGATTCCTAAGAATCTACTCAGTGACATTAAGCAAATCTTGGTACGCCTACCAAAGTACGAGGCAGTACCAATCAGTCCGTATGATCTTGGTGATCCAGAGCACGACGGCATGCTTCGCTGCTGCGCCGAGTATGGCCTAGCCAACCGAGAAGAAGACCGAGTAAAGATTGTAGAAGTTCCCGTCTACCTAGACGGGTTCGACCAGCTCTTCCGCCAAAGCCTCTACGACTTAGTTGCTGGCTGCGACCTTGGTGTCTTTCCTTCACTGTATGAACCCTGGGGCTACACGCCTATGGAAAGCCTAGCGATGGGAACACCGGCTGTTACCAGCGACCTCGCCGGTTTCGGGCTAGCGATTCAAAGCCGCAACCCCGAAAGCAAGGGGGCCATGCTCCTTAAGCGCGAGGGAATCTCCGATGACGCTGCCCTACCCGAGCTCACCAAGCTCCTCGAGCGACACCTGCACACCCGAGAGCGCGAGCGACTGAACATGCGGATTGGTGCGTATGAACTCATCCAACACTTTGATTGGCGCGAGCTGTACCAGACCTACCTTGAGGCGTACATGATTGGCCTGTCTACTCCCGCCGGAGAAGTAGCAACTAAGCATATCTAGTATGCGTGTCGAACACCTTCGCCCCTCTGGAACAATTGCTGCCGACGTTCATTCGCCTGTCGCTAGTTTTCTGCGCAACACGGGAGGTTGGTTTACGCAGTACACCCGTCGGCAAAGTCGCTACGAGGGGCTGTACCTCGCCGACTACAGCACCCAGCCAAACCGAATGTTCAAGCTCCTCGAACGTATCGAGGTTCTCGATGGTACAGGAGTAGCGCTTGCCCCACAGGTTATGAAGATTGGTGAGGCGAGTACACAGATTGTGTACCCAAACACCACTGCCACTCTGCAAATTCCCGGTGGCGGGTGCGGACTGCGGTTCCTCTGCACCATGCCAGCCAACATTCGCCTATCTCTGGACATGCGAGAAATTTACGCCCAGCCAGACATGGACCGCTCCTACACTGCAGAGCACTACGGTGATGGACTCCTTATTACCTACACCGATCCGTTTCTCGCAGAACGAAGTTTGTTCCTGCACATTCGCGGCCTGGAGTGGCACTACAGCAATGCTCTGGTAGAAGATCTTGCTGCACAGGCAACCTGGCAAGAAGCAGTATACGAGCGTGATGCAGCCCGTAACTCCTACCCTGATCGATGCTTTGTGTTTACCCTTCCAGCCTGCCACACTCAAGGCCTATCATTCGGTGGTGCTTGGACGCGCGAAGAAGCTGCTGCTGCAAGTTGGGCAGCCTGGGCCCAGCCACACATTGAACCCGGCACCCTTAGTCAGTCCTCGGTTGCGGTAGAAGTTGCACGATCTTCGGTTGAACAGTCATTGTGGTGGCTCAAAACAGACGCTGGCTACTACGCCGGCTATCCTTGGTTCCACCAGATTTGGAGTCGAGACGAATTACTCACAGCGCTCGGCCTTCCCCCACAAGAACGTGCCGAAATGATCCGCCGCTACCTTCAGCTGCCGGTTTCCCACGGTGAACTCCCCACCTTTGCTGGAGCTGGCACCACCTGCGCTGATGGCGTGGGCTGGCTTGCCCTGCTTATTCGCGAACACGGCTTAGTGAACCTAGAAGAAAGCGACAAGGAATCTGCAAAAAAGCTATTCCTCGATACGGCCACCCAACTCCGAGCTGAGCGACAGAGTCCAAGCGGCTTTGTGCACTCTGGCTGGAACGCCACCTGGATGGATACCGTCGGGCGAACCGGTTACCGTATTGAGATTCAAGCAATGTACGCACTCGTACTGCAGCTGCTTGCTGAGCTCACCACCGATACAGATGAATCTCAACGCTGGCACCACGAGTGGCAGGAGTCTCTTACTAACATCCGGCACCGCTACTTTGTTGATAACTACCTCGTTGATGGATTCGAAGAGAACCAAGATATCGACCTGCGAAAACGCCCGAATGTGTTCCTTGCTTACCTTATTCAGCCAGACCTACTTGATCAGGCTCAGTGGGAATCATGCTTCGAACTTGTTACAGCAGCTTGCGCAACAACCTGGGGCGGCCTTACCTCGCTCGAGCGAGAAGACCCAGCCTTCCAGCACGTAAGTACCGGGCAAGATAACCGAAGCTACCACAACGGCGACAGTTGGTTCTTTGTAAACAACCTTGCAGCCCTTGCCATGTGGCGCTGCAACCGCGAGAAGTTTTCGGTGCAAATCGAAGAGATAATCACATCAAGCACCAGTGAAGTTCTTTGGCAGAACATTCTTGGGTGTGCCGGCGAGATTGCATCTGCCAGCGACGGCACCTCTTGGGGCTGCGGTGTACAGGGCTTTAGTGGCGGCGCATTCATTGCGGCGCTCTCAGAGATAGACGTACCCAGCCTCCACCACTATCACGGCTAGTATTCAGCCAATTCTACACACGCTATACTTACAGCATCATGTACGGAGAATCTCCTGCCGCCACACTCGACCAACCGCCAGCCACTGCAGCTGCAGAGACTAATTTGTCAGCGGCTACGGCGGCTATTGGTGAGCGAAATCTTCTTGCTGAAATGGGGTACCCAGGTGAGCCTGCCGCACTTCCCGATATGCCGGGTGCTGGCCAGGATTCTATTGGAGTAAGCGAAGCCGTTGCTGCCGAAGTTGCTCCTCTAGAAGCTACCGCCGCTACACCTGAAGTTTCAGTTGCTACCGATGTGGCAGCTCCCAACATCAGCGAAGAAAACTTGCCACAGGCAATGGGGTACCAGTTTGTTCCGGACGGCAAAAACGCCCTTCCTGCAGATGGAACAGAACCTGCGGTAGAGCCGTTTGCCGCTGCAAATCAGCCACTCCCTACTGCCGAAGCTGCAGCTGCACCTCCTCAGAATGAAACTCCGCAGGCTACTGCCGAAGCCGCATCGCCTGTCACAGCAGAGGGCGAGACAATGTCGCTGGATGAGCTTGAGGCTCAGATGGACGCTGAAACTGCCAAGCTCCAGGAGCTCGATCCAAGCCCAGCCAGTGCTGCTTCTAAACTTGGTGCATTTATTGGTGGGAAAATTGCATCTCTCAAAGAAAAGTGGGCAAGCACCAAGGATCGAAGTGAAATTTTGCGCTTCGCTCGGGCTATCGATGCAGGCTATACCGAATTCAAGAATGCCTACGCCGCACACTCTAAGGTAAAAAGTGAGCTCCGGGTAGAGAATGGCCGCGTCTCATTCAGTGGTGAAAAGCCTCCTGTAGTTGCCCCCGCTCAAGCCGAAGCCGTTCCCCAGAGGGCAGTGGAAAAGCCCCCAGTTGCCAGTGAGGTTCCGTCTACGCCTGAGCAACCTCTCTCTCGTAATGAACTTCTAGGAAAGGGGTATGAGAACTTTGTGAACAACCCCGCACTACTTACAGAGATTTCCAAGGTTAGTGAGTTCTTTGAAAAACACAATATTGCTCCCGATCTCCAGAATGAGTTACTAGCAAAGCGTTACGGAGCAGACACCGCCGCGTTCGTTCAGGCATTGAAAGAAGATGGGTCAGATCTCTCATTCGTCTCTGAGATGATTGAGCTAGGCTTTTCGCCAGAAGAGGCTACCCTTATGCTCGCGCCACGCGAATCAGCTGCAGGTGAACAGGCAACTGAAGCCGAAGCTGAGAACCAGACCGAGGAAGCCGCCGCTCAGACAGATCCCGCAGCACGGGTTGAGCGCAATACCATTCCTCAAGCTGTACTCGAGCGCAACCAAACTCGCAGCGCACCAGAAGGCCGAGTGGCTGCCGAAAATACCGCTGCGCTAGAAGTCGCACGCCGTCGTGAGCTGTTCGAGCAGATTAACGTGCACAAGGGCATGAGTAGCAGCGACCTACCGGTTACTGCCCAGCTTAACGCCATGCGCGCGGAGGCTTTCCGATTGCAACAGAAGCTACAGGCAACTCCACCAGAGGAGCTCGAGCGTCACGTTCGGAACAGCACTAGCACCATCGATAAAAACGGCAAGGAGAGCACTGGCTGGACCACCTTCGAGTACGATGGCAACATAGATTCGCCCGAGGCAACATCAGCAGCCCTTCTGGATACCTCAGTTAAGCTTGAGGCTGTTGGCGCCGTAGCTCGTGCCCAGAGTGCTGAATTTGCTAACGATTCTGACAAGCTTGGGGTGGCTGAGCGCCTCATGAAGGAGCGCTTTGGTTCCAACGTTTCCGTAGAAGTGCGCCGTGGTAACGATGAAAACGAACAGCCGATTACTAGCTACGAACAAGGCAAGCACAGCATGAGCATCAGCTACGAAAATGGCAGTGTCGTGCTTAAGGTCCAAAGCCTCGGTTCAGAAGATGGTGCAAGCAACAATCTGGAGAGCAACTTCACTCGAAAGGAGAAATAGCCATGGCCGCCACCCAGGAACAACTCGAAGCACGCTACCGCGAATTTTTGGTACAGTTTAACGCGTCCCTTCCAGCCGAGATGTCTGATGCTGAGCGTGAGACTGCCCTCAAAAAAGCCCTCGACGAAGCGTTGGCTACCGACCTTGAAAACCTAAGTGTCCGTCACCAAACCGAAATCGGCGCACAGGCCGACGCCACCTTGGTAAGCGTAGCTGCTACACCAGCCGACGAGCACGCTGCTGCACTAGAGCAAATTCGGCAGAGCATTGCCGCCTAGCAAACCTGTTGCGGGAGGCTAAAGAGCTTGACTTTGAGCTCTTTTTTTGATACTATTTCGTCCGATTTGAGCACGCGACCGTGTGGGCTCAACTGAAGGAATTAACGAAATGCCAATCCTCGGAGTTCTCGTCAACGTTTTCGCAGTCATTGGCGCTTGGAGCGTCATCTACTACGTCTGGCGAAACTACCTATCGCCCATCCCCCAGTGCCTCCCAGGCTTCGACAAGGGCAACTCTGTGTTCAGCTTGCCCGAGCACCTGTTCGCGCCGATAGTTGAGGCGCTGATACGGACAGACTTTGCGCCGAGCTGGGATGCCAGCACGAAGTTTGCCAGGCGCCTCATGTGGCGCCGCTACGGCATCATCATCAACGCAGAGAGTGCCGGGAGCAAGCGAATGTTCGGCCCCGGAAAAACGGGCGCAATCACGCGCGTCTGTTCCAACCCAGTTGGACACGCCGAGCAGTTCAAAAATCTGCTCGGAGTCACCGATCTGCCGGAGGGCACAAAGACCTGGGTAGTCGCCGACTTCGACGACGAAATTCCCGAAGGTGCGATGGCCGCCGTGGTCATCGACGATTGCCCCATCGTATTCATTTTCCGGAAACCCGGAATCTGGATGGGCAAGCCTCCGAGGTTCATCGAGTTCATCAAGAACTGGAGCCTCTAGAACAAGCCGAAAAGGGCGTCCGCACACTGCGGGCGCCCTTTTTCACTACTGCAAATTACTGTACCTCAGCGGCAACCGGCTGTGCAGGAGCACCGCAGACAGCGTCTTGGATCGCTAGCTGGCGGCCGGCAACTGCAGATTCAATTCGGGCAAGTTCGGTAAGGTATGGCTGGTACTCAGCATCGATAAGTCGGTTGAGTGCCTCAGTCTCACGAACAAGCGTTGCAGCATCCCCTGTAAGCACCTGAAGCGCCTCACGGTATGGCTTAACTGTTCTTTCGAAGGCTGCAAGCTTGGTTGCTTTGTAGGCATCTGCCCAGGTGCGCAGTTCGCTCAGGCGAGCAGTGCGAGCCTCGGTGCAGGCAGCAGGATCGGCTGGGAACGCTAGCTCGGTATCGAGCGAAACGGTGCCGTCGGTAGTTACACCGGCAACCTGGCCTTCTTCATTTGTTGCGATACTTTCAGAAACAGTGCCGTTGGCAATAGATTCTACCGCGCCGTAACGCCTTTCTTGTGTAGCAACCTCTGCGCCTGGGGCACTGGTTTGGTTTCGGAGCAGTACGTACTGGGCTACTGGCAGAATACTAAGCGCAAAGATAAAGGCGCTCCCTGCAACCAGACGGTGCAAGCGATGCTCTTTTTGCAGATCTTTATCGAGTGGTTTGTCGTACGACGGATGGGTTTCCATAAGTACCTCTATGCTACACCAGAGCCAGCTGGCCAACAAGGCTGATGAGATGTATGGCACCAACAACATCCGCAGACCGGATAATCCCGAGGACTGCAATAAGGAGCCAAATCATATTTAACACCAGCGGCTGGTAGTCGCGGCGATGGTACGAGTGCACCATAATTCCGATCGCACCCGCACCATTCATAACAAGGTATAACAGCGCCTGACTGCCTAGAATACCCAGCGTATTCAGAAGATATGCACTGATAACCAAGCTCACACCGAGCCAACCAATCAGCTCTAGCAAGGCATGTTCTCGTGCTGCGCGTCGTGTACTTAACATAAAACTAGTATACAGCCTTGCGCCCTTCTCTGTGCCTCCGTATACTTAAGAGGAAATGTTCAAAAGGAGTAACCAGAAAAGAGGGGCTTCTGCTTTACCGCAGGACACGTGCATTGCATATTTTTGTGCAGAGTACGGTATTACCGACAAACTTCCGATCTACTCGGGAGGTTTAGGGGTGCTCGCTGGTGACATCGTGCAGGAGGCAGCACGCCAAGAACTTCCTTTTGTTGCAATTGGTCTCTTCTACCGCAAGGGTTACTTCCATCAGCTCGTTGATAGTGACGGACAGCATGAGATTATCACCGAGACCAATCCCCTAGATGTTCCACTCCAGCTTGCTGTAGATGAAAAGGGTGAAACCATTCTCATTGAAGTCCCCATCGAGAATCGTACCGTGTACGCTCAAGTTTGGCGCTTTGCCATCGGCAAGAATGCCCTCCTCCTCCTCGACACCGATCACTGGAAAAACTCTGATGCTGACCGAGCCATTACCGACCAGCTCTATGGCGGCGATCAAGCGCACCGTATTCAGCAAGAGCTTGTACTCGCACTCGGCGGCTACCGCACGCTCAAGCGTCTCGGCATTGAGCCAACGGTGTACCACATGAATGAAGGTCACTCAGCCTTCCTCTCCCTTGAAATTACCCAGAGCCTGCTAAAAAAGCATGAAGGAAACCTACAGGCGGCTATGGATGATGCACGAAGCCAGCTGGTTTTCACCAACCACACGCTGGTTGCAGCTGGAAACGACACCTTCCCCAAGGAACTGGTTAGCCAGTACCTGGGTAGCTACGCATTTAGCACTGGCCTCAGCATTGAAACAGTTCTCAACCTCGGTGAATCCGGTGACGGCAGGTTCAGCATGACCATGCTCGCGCTCCGCATGTCTCGCAAGGCGAACGCCGTAAGTAAGGTTCACGCCAAAGAAGCCCGTAAAATTTGGCCAGAATACAACCTGCACGCCATTACCAACGGTGTGCACATGCCACAGTGGATTGCCCCCGAGCTCCAAGCGGTACTTGATGAGTACGTTCCTGAGTGGCGCACCAACACCGGAGACCCCAAGGCCTGGAAGCTCGTTCGTAAGATCCCAGCCAAGGTTCTGTGGGACACACACATGAAGCTCAAGAACGATCTGCTAACGCACATCTACAATTCTGACGGCATCACGCTTGATCCCGATGTGCTGACCGTAGTGTGGGCTCGGCGCTTCGCAACCTACAAGCGCCCCGATCTGTTGTTCAGTGATTTGGAACGACTAAAGAAGTTGATTTTCAGCTCCAAGAGACCAATCCAAGTTATTGTCGCAGGAAAAGCACATCCCGCTGATGCCCAGGGTAAGCAAATCATTGAGCACATCGAGTACCTGGCGAATTACAGCCTCAAGCGTCACGCCATTTTCATTGACGACTACTCCATCGACCTAGCAAAAAAGTTAGTAGCTGGAGCTGATGTGTGGCTTAATACCCCAATCTTTGGGCTTGAAGCCTCTGGTACCAGTGGTATGAAAGCCAGCGCTAATGGGGCTATTCAGTTTACTACTCCCGATGGCTGGGCCTGGGAAGTCGACTGGTACGGCATTGGGTACAAGCTACCAATTCACAAGGCAGAAACCCACATCTACTCTCTCTTCGAGAACAAGATTGCACCAGTGTACTATCACCGCAACAAGCAAGATATCCCTGAGCTATGGGTATCAATGATGAAAGAGACGATTGCCACTGTTGCACCGCAGTTCTCTAGCACTCGTATGGTCGACCAGTACGTCGACGATATGTACCGTCCCCGCCGCTAATTTCCGAGCCCATGCCGCTGGTTCGCATTGACTACGAAAAACTGATCCAAGAACACCTTAAAGGCCTCGAGCGCCTGCAGCACAAGTCGGGGCTGTTTTTAGCGTCCCCTCAGGGTGTAAGCACTGGATACGATAAGGCCTGGTTGCGTGACAACTTCTACGAATGTCTGGCTTTTGAGTACATTGGACGCTGGGATGTTGTGCACAAAACCTACCGAGCTGTTCTCGACATCTTTCTCAAGCATGAAGAAAAGATCACCAAGGCAATCGAAGCGAAGCCTGGGAGTAACCATGAGTATATTCACCCCCGTTTTAACCCTGATACGTTCGATGAGTTTTGGGAAGAGTGGGGCTGGAAGCAGCACGATTCAATCGGGGCTATCCTATTTAAGATTGGTGAGCTCGAGCAGCACGACAGCTTCAGCCTGATTGAGTCAGCCGATGATAAGCGCATCGTACAAAAGCTTGTCGACTACCTAGCGAGTATTGAGTACTGGCACGATGTAGACAACGGCATGTGGGAAGAAGATCTAGAGGTGCACGCCTCTTCCGTAGGCGCTTGTGTGGCAGGTTTAAAGAAAGTTGAAGAGCTCGATTTCATTCGCATTCCAGAAGGCTTGATCGCTCGAGGCGAGGCAACCTTGCGTGCCCTGCTACCCCGAGAATCTGAGAAAAAGTTCGTAGATCTTGCCCTGCTTTCACTCATTTACCCCTACGAAGTTACAACCGAGACCGAGCGCGACCAGATTCTCGACAACGTTGAGTACCACCTGGTAAAGGATCTTGGGGTGATGCGCTACAAGAATGATTACTACTACAACCGTGACGAAGTAGACGGCCACTCACAGGAAGCTGAATGGACCTTTGGACTATCTTGGCTTGCAATTATTTACGAGCGAATGGGCAATAAGCCCAAAGCTGAGGAGTACATACAGCGCTCTATGGCCACTATCGACTCAGTTGGCGATATCCCTGAGCTCTACTACTCCCACAGTGAAGTGCACAACGAAAACTCCCCTCTGGGTTGGAGTGAGAGCATGTTTATTGTGGCCACCTACCTCTTCTATATGAAGTACGTACGCACCGACAACCAACTAGAGAAACATGGCGGGCACCACGGGTAGCTGCTAGAATCTGGACATGAAACCCATCCCCCTTTCCCGCAGCGTCACAACTCGCAGCCTACAAATACTATTGGCTGTTATTTTTGGTGTTGCCGCGGTTGGAATGGTTGATTCTATCTTGATTCACCTCAAGGAAATCGCCGCAAAAACAGATGCAAGCGCCTTTGCGTCGTGCAGCACTGAGGGAATAATTAACTGCAGCAAGGTTGCAGACAGCAAGTACTCTCAGTTCCTCGGGTTTCCGGTGAGCTTGTTTGGAGTCATGTTCTACCAAACTATGGCCTTACTCTCAGCAGGCCTTCTCCTTGGTTTTAAGCCAGCTCCCTGGGTGCGCACCGCTATTAGTCTCCTCGTTCTTGGTGCCTTTGCTTTCTCCCTGCGCCTCCTCTACTTCAGTTACTTTGCGATTGGGTACCTCTGCCCCTACTGTCTCGTTTCAAATGTAACCACGCTCCTGGTTACCATTTTCTGGTTTATCTACGTAAAAAAGAGCTCCCGCTAGTCTACCAGCACTCGTGGTAGGTAGGATTGCAGTGCGGTAAGCACGTTGTATGGAAGGGTGTTACACAGAACTCCGTGCTCGTACGTAGTGATACTTTGGTCTCCCTCTGTTCCGAGTAGGGTAACCTCATCTCCAACCTGTATTCTTTCGATAGCAGATACGTCGACCATCAATGCATTCATGCAGATTTTACCTCGGATTGGGCAGCGCTTTCCTTGCACAAGTACGTCCGCTCGGTTCCCCAGAAACCTGGAAATGCCATCGGAGTAGCCGATTGGCAATACAGCGATGGTCGAATCTGAAGTGGTGGTATAGGTTCGGCTGTAGCTCACACTGGTACCAGCTGGCACATGTTTAAGCTGGATAATTCGGCTCTTTACCGCGATCACCTGTTGTAGCGGTTGAAGGTTTGGAGCATATCGATCAAGAAACTTTTGATCTGGTAGATACCCGTAGATCATTCGACCTGGCCGTACTACATCGAGATGCGCATCTGGGTAGCGCACGATTGCAGCGCTGTTTGAAGCTTGCTGTATCAGGCTTGTTAGGCCGTGGTTAGATGCCAGCTGCAGGGCTTGCCTGTACGCCGCAAGCTGTTCCAGCAAGAAAGGGTTCTCGCCTTCTTCATCCGATGTAGCAAAGTGAGTGGAGAGGCCAATTATCTGCAGTCCCGGAAGCTTAGTGGCAGCCTCGAGAAAATCGGGCAAATCTTGCAAGGAAACGCCTAGCCTGGTCATGCCCGTATCTATTTTGATGTGAGCGCGCGCTGGCTGCTGCTTTTCTACGCCTTTTGCTGAGATTGCTGATGCTTGCTCAAGATCAAAGATGAAGGGCTCAACCTGAAACTCCCAGAGTAGATCGAGCTGACTCTCTGGTACGTACCCCATGCACATAATTGGCTTAGACACGCCTTGATCGCGCAGCTGCGCTGCCTCCTCAATCATAAAGATCGCCAGACTGTTTACGTTGTCGTTTGAAGCAAATGCCGGCGCTAAGCAGGTTAAGCCGTGCCCGTAGGCATTCCCTTTTACACAGGCTGCTATCGCAACATCAGAACCAACTAGGGTACGAACTTGCGAAAGGTTGTGGGCAAGGGCGCTGCGGCTGTTCTCAATCCAATTTAAGGGCTCAGCTACGCTCATAGCATGCTCTGCATCATGGTGCGGACATCGTCGCTAATTTCGGGGTCACGAAGGGCTAGGGTGAGGTTTGTTTTCAGCCAGCTCAGTACGCTTCCACAATCTAGATACTGGCCAGTTGGAACGTGCACCGCCACCTGCCCTGACTGTGACAGACTCAGCACAGTGTCGGTGATATACAACTCTTGTGCCTGCGGGTTTACCTGCTGACCACGAAGCGCCTCGAAAATAGCGGGGGTAAACACATACTTACTGATGTTTGCCAGGTTGGAGGGAGCACTGCCTTGAGGTGGCTTTTCAACAAAGCCAGTAAGCCATGTAGCTTGCTCTGATTTGTTCACCTCAAGAATTCCGTAACGGTGGGTCATCTCATTTGGAACCTGTTGCGCACTGAGGACTGCCTGCGGGCAGCCGGCTGTTTCCCAGGTTGTAATCAGGCGGCCGGCCTCAGAGCCCTCACCATCGTTCAGAATAAAGTCATCCCCCGTGAGATACAGGAAGCCTGGCTGGTCCTTTAAATAGGGCTCCGCAAGTTTAACGGGCACGGCAGTACCGTACCCATCCTCTGGCTTCTGTACGATAAAGGTAAAGTTAGCCTTACTGTGCAGGTTCTCTAGTGCGGCATACTTCTTTTCGGCGCCAATGCGCTTGAGCTGCTCCAGAATCTGAGGCTGCTCGGTGTAATAGGGCTGCACCAAGCGGTCATCTTCGCGCACTACCAAGTAGATATTCTCAATGCCTGCAGCAATACAGTCGTCTACCAGGTAATCGAGGATAGGGTGGTTGAGCACTGGCAGCATCTCTTTCTGCACACTCTTGGTGAGTGGAAAGAACCGGCTCCCAAATCCGGCGGCAGTAATAAGGGCAGAAGTGATTTTCATACCTGCCAGTATAGCAGATGCGCTATACTGAGTAGACTATGCGAACTCCTGGCACCCCCCACGCCCGCGCCGGTATTGTTCTGCTTAATCTTACGGATCAAGCCTGTCTTTTGGGTTACCGCGAAAATAACGGCCGCACCTACTACACCGTACCTGGTGGTGAGATTGAGCTTAACGAGAGTCCCGAGCAAACCGCTCGGCGTGAATTCACCGAAGAAACCAGCCTTACCGCCGAAAAAATTACCCTATTGGCAACCTTTGCTAACCCGCAAGACCCTTCCCTTACCGAGCATTTGTTTATCACCACAGCAGCAACCGGAGACTTCAATCCAGCAAACGACCCCGACCGCGCGCTCGACAAACCTGATGGCCAAGTTTGGGACATTCGCTGGGTTCCCTTTGCCCGTCTTGCAGAAATCCCCCTCCTTCCCAACACCGCAAAGCAAGCGCTGCAAAGCTACCTAAACCTGTAGTCAGAAGCTCCCAGAGCCCATATACCCTTGACAAATCGGGGTTTTTGTGGTAGAATCTTGCCAACATTTTGAGCTAGCGAAAGCCAGCTCGGATGACGAGAGATCACCATGAAACTTCTGACAAACATTGCGGCAGTTGCCGCACTCATCCTTCTCACAGTCCCTGCCTTCGCTCAGCGAGTGCCCATCGGGCGCTCTGAGCCAACTGGCCAAACCACCATCAAGGTGGACAAGGACAATATCAAGGCTAACGCCGAGCAGCCGAACTTTAACTGGACGGGTCAAACCGTCGAGATCAGAGTTTCGTCTGCAGGTAGCGGTGGCTACCCCGCCAGCAGCCGGCTCGGCCGGCGCGCTGCCAGGGAGCAGCAGCCGCTGTTCAGCTCAGCCGTTGCCAAGGTGCTCAC
>CALBLZ010000196.1 GCA_937895715.1 uncultured Candidatus Berkelbacteria bacterium | reverse complement strand
ATTATTCTACTTTCCTCACGCAGAAGACGTAGATGAGTGTGTTCTTGATTACTAATTCCGCCTAGTTCAAACCTAGCTAGAGGAATTGACAATACATCTACCGAGACGCCTCGATGCAACAGACGGAACCAAAGGTCATAGTCCATTGCAATAGTGTATCCTGAATCGAAACCTCCTACCGCAATCAAAAGGTCTCTCTGTACGAGCGTCGCAGGGTGGGGCAACCAGCAGGAGAGAAGTGGCCATCGATCAGACAACTTCGGCGCAAATCTTACCTGCAGCTCTCCATCAAACTGAATTCCTCCAGTTGTAACTCCAGCAGCTGAAATAGACAGTAGATGCAACAACCAAGCAGGCTCTAGTCGTTCGTGAACCGCATCGCCACTGTTTATAAACCAAATCCATTTACCTTGAGCCTCACTAAGTCCGAAGTTGAACGCATCTGAAATCCCGGCGGGCTTACGATACAAATACCTGACACCGAACTGAGCACTAAGAGTAAAATTCTCTCCGCTACAGCTCTCATCACTTCCATCAACAATGATATGCTCAGCCCCAATCGCCCGCAACGCCTCAAAACTTTTTATCGTACGAGCCAACCCCTCCGTATTGTTTCGGGTGATTGTGACAGCGGAGAGAAGTATCGAAGAAGAACTCATGCCTCAGCTAAAACTGACCGATTTCGCTGAATACGGCTCGATCACAGAGCGAAAAGTCTGTTTTAAAACTCCATGAATGCGTTCTACATTAAAATCTCCATTTGCAGCTTTTTCCGCCGCTACAAGCAATGCTTGAGCAAGCGATCCCTCTGCAACAAACCGCTCAAGCGATTCACGTACCTTTTCTGGGTTAGACTCCTCCACGAGAAGAGCGGCTCCTGTAGAAGACGCGAAACGCGCTGCGGTAGAGTAGCTGGGAGCCCACACCATTATAGGCTTACCAAACTGTAGGTAATCCACGACTTTAGTCGTGAAACTCGTTTCCATGAATACCCGGTCTTCACATTCGAAACTCATGGCCGTAAGAAGCAGATGCGCATTCCCTAATCGCTCTCGCAACAAAGGGAACGGCAGATAGCCGCAATACACTCCTCTCGTCTTGAAGACTTCTACTGCCTCCTCCGGCCAATCGCTGCCCATCGTATAAATTTCGAAGTCCCATTTTGGATGCCCCTCCAAGCACTGAGCGAGACGAAGAATCATTCTGCCATAGGGGCCATAGCAATTACCAGCATATACGATTTTATAGCGGCCAGCTAATGAAGCATTCACACTACGGTAGTTACTCACTGATTCCCCAAGGGGATAAAGCACTTGCCCTCGCGCGCCTCCCCCAAACCATTGCTTCATTCCGAGGCTAGTGTAAAGAACACCTGCCGCTTCCGCCTGAATCCTTCGATATCGCGAAATCAGTCGAGGCAGAAGCCAGAAGTACGGGCGCTGCCATTTCGGAAGAAAACGAGAATAAGCAAATAGGTCCTGAAAATTAA
>CALBLZ010000194.1 GCA_937895715.1 uncultured Candidatus Berkelbacteria bacterium | reverse complement strand
ACGTCAAGTCCGCATGGCCCTTACGCCTAGGGCTACACACGTGCTACAATGGATGTTACAATGGGTAGCTAAACCGCAAGGTGGAGCCAATCCTCTAAAGGCATCCTCAGTTCGGATTGGAGTCTGAAACTCGACTCCATGAAGTTGGAATTGCTAGTAATCGTGGATCAGCACGCCACGGTGAATACGTTCCCGGGCCTTGTACACACCGCCCGTCAAGCCATGGAAGCCGGGGGTACCCAAAGCCAGTATTCTAACCGCAAGGAGGAAACTGTTTAAGGTAAAACCGGTGACTGGGGCTAAGTCGTAACAAGGTAGCCGTACCGGAAGGTGCGGCTGGATCACCTCCTTTCTAAGAGTAATCTTAAGCTATGAGATTACTGGTTTCTCACTCTTTTAATATTTTGTTCTTTTTATTCTGATGCTCAGGCTAAATTATCATTTTCATAATTGAAGATGATTTTTTATTGTCTAAGATATTTATTTGGGCCTGTAGCTCAGATGGTTAGAGCGCACGCCTGATAAGCGTGAGGTCAGTAGTTCAACTCTACTCAGGCCCACTTGGGTTGTGTGCAAGTAGATCTTAAACCTAATCCCAATTACCCTAAGAAGTTTTTGGGGCTATAGCTCAATTGGGAGAGCGCCGCCCTTGCAAGGCGGAGGTTATCGGTTCGATCCCGATTAGCTCCACATTTTATTTTATGTTCTTTGAAAATTTGAAAGAGTAAAAACAATGATTCTTTGAATCAACGTTTTACTGAGCCTGAAAATAAATGATAGATAATGTATTATTTTTTAAGAGAATACAAATCTATCTGTGTATAAAAATTTTGGATAAGTTACTAAGGGCATATGGCGGATGCCTTGGTACGAGAAGCCGATGAAGGACGCGACTACCTGCGAAATGCTACGGATAGGTGGAAATAACCTAAGACCCGTAGATCTCCGAATGGGGCAACCCGTCTCGAGTAATGTTGAGATATCCACAACTGAATAAATAGGTTGTGTGAAGGCAACCCAGGGAACTGAAACATCTAAGTACCTGGTGGAAAAGAAAACAATAGTTATTTCCTTAGTAGTGGCGAGCGAAAAGGAAACAGTCTAAACCATTTAACGTGTTAAAGGAAGCAACCGTTGCGTTATTGGTGTTGTGGGAATTGATCTGACTGAATTGCTAATAAGTCGAAGAGTAAAAAAATATATTACTAGCTGAATGTTCTGGAAAGTTCAACCATAGAAGGTGATAGTCCTTTAGGCGAAAGTTTTATGTCTCTTTGGATCAGCTTCCCAAGTACCACGGAATAAGTGGAAGTCTGTGGGAATCTGCCAGAACCATCTGGTAAGACTAAATACTCTCTCGTAACCGATAGCGCATAGTACCGTGAGGGAAAGGTGAAAAGAACTCCTATTAGGAGAGTGAAATAGTACCTGAAACCATATGCTTACAAGCAGTTGGAGTCTCGATTTATCGGGATGACAGCGTGCCTTTTGGATAATGAGCCTACGAGTTACTCGTCTGTTGTTGGTTAAGTTCTTCAGGAACGTAGCCTTAGCGAAAGCAAGTCCTAACAGGGCGTATAAAATAACAGGCGGTAGACGCGAAACCGGGTGATCTACCCTTGGTCAGGATGAAGTGAGGGTAAAACCTCATGGAGGTCCGAACTAGTGTGGGTTGAAAACCGCTTGGATGAGGTGAGGGTAGGGGTGAAAGGCCAATCAAACTCGGAAATAGCTCGTATTCCTCGAAATAGCTTTAGGGCTAGCCTCGGATAAAAGTGTAACGGAGGTAGAGCACTGATTGGGCTAGGGCCGTCACAACGGTACCAAACCCAGACAAACTCCGAATTCCGTATACATGTTTTCCGGGAGTCAGGCCACGAGGGATAAGCTTCGTGGCCAAAAGGGAAACAACCCAAACCATCAACTAAGGCCCCCAAATGATAGTTAACAGAGAAAGGATGTTGAGTTGCT
>CALBLZ010000193.1:0-2500 GCA_937895715.1 uncultured Candidatus Berkelbacteria bacterium | reverse complement strand
CATCCGCTCGACTAGTGAGCTGTTACGCACTCTTTAAATGAATTGCTGCTTCCAAGCAAACATCCTAGCTGTCAATGCGAATGGACCACATTAGTTCAACTTAGTAAATACTTTGGGACCTTAGCTGATAATCTGGGTTCTTTCCCTCTCGGACTTGGACCTTAGCACCCAAGCCCTCACTCCCAAGATAGATATATAAGTATTCGGAGTTTGTTTGAGTTTAGTAGGTTTTGACACCCCCTTACCCAACCAGTGCTCTACCTCTTATATACAATAACTTGAGGCTGTTCCTAAAAACATTTCGGGGAGTACGAGCTATCTCTCAGTTTGATTAGCCTTTCACCCCTACCCACAGTTCATCCGAAAACTTTTCAACGTTTACCGGTTCGGACCTCCATGACGTGTTACCGTCACTTCATCCTGACCATGGGTAGATCACAAAGTTTCGCGTCTACCCCCACTGACTATGCGCCCTATTCGGACTCGCTTTCGCTTCGGCTACCCCCGATACGGGGTTAACCTTGCCAGTGAGGAGTAACTCGTAGGCTCATTATGCAAAAGGCACGCCATCACCGGAAGACCGGCTCTGACCGCTTGTAAGCGTATGGTTTCAGGTACTATTTCACTTCTTTATTCAAGATTCTTTTCACCTTTCCCTCACGGTACTAGTTCACTATCGGTCTCTTGAGAGTATTTAGCCTTACCGGATGGTGCCGGTAGATTCCCACAAGGCTTCTCCAACCTCGCGGTACTCAGGATACTGCTAGAATTTAAAAATTTACTGTTACAGGTCTATAACCTTCTATGGAGTAACTTTTCAGAAATCTTTACATTCATATTTAAATTCACATTGCAGTCCTACAACCCCAGATATGCCGTAACATATTTGGTTTGGGCTTTTACCTGTTCGCTCGCCACTACTTAGGTAATCATTAGTTATTTTCTTTTCCTCCGCTTACTTAGATGTTTCAGTTCAGCGGGTTGGCCAATTTTGTTCCGTTAAAACGGAAGGGTTTTCCCATTCGGAAATCTTCGGATATAATGGTTTTTAGGCACCTCCCCGAAGCTTATCGCAGCTTAACACGTCCTTCATCGCCTTCAAGAGCCTAGGCATCCTCCATACGCCCTTAGTAACTTATCCTACATGTCTTGTAATCTCTTACTTTCAATATGTCAAAGAACTTTATCTGTACGCTGTGTACAGATGTTGTGGAGAATATCGGAGTCGAACCGATGACCCCCTGCGTGCAAGGCAGGTGCTCTAGCCAGCTGAGCTAATTCCCCAGATCATCATGGTAGTCCCGAGCAGATTTGAACTGCTGACCCCTACATTATCAGTGTAGTGCTCTAACCAACTGAGCTACGAGACTGTAAAAAATCAGTTGATGTGCTCGGTTTCAATGAGTCTGGATGAAGAAAAGAGAGAAGAAATAGCGAACTAGTCATAATTTGTCTAGAAGACTCTAGAAAGGAGGTGGTCCAGCCACACCTTCCGGTACGGCTACCTTGTTACGACTTAGCCCCAGTCAACGGTATTACCCTAGGCGACTCCTTGCGGTTATCGACTTTAGGTACTCCCATCTTCCATGGCTTGACGGGCGGTGTGTACAAGGCCCGGGAACGTATTCACCGCATCATTGCTGATATGCGATTACTAGCGAATCCAGCTTCATGAGGTCGAGTTGCAGACCTCAATCCGAACTGAGACAATCTTTTTGGGATTTGCGTCTTATTACTAAGTAGCTTCCATCTGTGACTGCCATTGTAGCACGTGTGTAGCCCTGGACGTAAGGGCCATGATGACTTGACGTCGTCCCCTCCTTCCTCTCTGCTTGCGCAGGCAGTCTCTTTAGAGTCCCCGACATTACTCGCTGGCAACTAAAGACAGGGGTTGCGCTCGTTGCGGGACTTAACCCAACACCTCACGGCACGAGCTGACGACAGCCATGCAGCACCTAGTTTCGGGTCATTGCTGACTGACTTCTTTCAAAATCATTCCCTAACTTTCAAGCCCTGGTAAGGTTCCTCGCGTATCATCGAATTAAACCACATGCTCCTCCGCTTGTGCGGGCCCCCGTCAATTCCTTTGAGTTTCAACCTTGCGGTCGTACTTCCCAGGTGGATTACTTAACGCTTTAGCTTAGTCGCTGACAGTATATCGCCAACAACGAGTAATCAACGTTTAGGGCGTGGACTACCAGGGTATCTAATCCTGTTCGCTCCCCACGCTTTCGTGCCTCAGCGTCAATAATGGTTCAGCAAGCTGCCTTCGCTATCGGTGTTCTGTATCATATCTAAGCATTTCACCGCTACATGATACATTCCGCTTACTTTAACCATATTCAAGATCTTCAGTTTCAATGGCAATTCTACAGTTAAGCTGCAGGCTTTCACCACTGACTTAAAGATCCGCCTACGCACCCTTTAAACCCAATAAATCCGGACAACGCTTGGATCCTCCGTATTACCGCGGCTGCTGGCACGGAGTTAGCCGATCCTT
>CALBLZ010000192.1 GCA_937895715.1 uncultured Candidatus Berkelbacteria bacterium | reverse complement strand
TCCAAGCACAATTTCCACCATCGCTAATCCATTGTTGAAGCTCGAGGTTGTGACTCCAAAAGAGTACATGGGCAACATTATGGACCTTACCCAGCGCCACCGGGGTTTCTACAAGAACACGCAGTACCTCGATACTGAACGCGCCCTGCTCCAGTACGATATTCCTCTCGTAGAAATTGTTGTTACCTATTACGACGAGCTTAAGAGTGTGAGCTCAGGGTACGCCTCGATGAGCTACGAGCTGGCCGGTTTCCGCGAAGGTAAGCTTCTCAAACTCGATCTCATGGTTGGAGGAGATGTTGTAGAGCCTCTCGCAACTATTGTGCCAAGCGAACAGGCAGAGAGTATTGGTCGCAAGCTCTGCGAACGACTGAAAGATCTTATCCCTCGGCAAAACTTTGATATTGCAATTCAAGCAGCAATTAGCGGGCGCATTGTTGCGCGTGAAACCATTAAGGCGTTCCGCAAAGACGTTACTGGCTACCTGTACGGCGGCGACGTTACGCGAAAAATGAAACTTCTCAATAAACAAAAAGAAGGTAAGAAGCGCATGAAAAAATTCGGGAAAGTTGAAATCCCGGGAACAGTTTTTGTTGACCTACTAAAGCGCTAACCCTGCGGGGGCTTAGCTCGCCGGTGTAGCAGTTGGAGATGGGGTGACGTCTGGGATAGCGTCGGTGAACTCGTAGTCGGACGGGAGAAGGTAGCCACTCTCTGCATCAGGGTCGATGCTTAAATCTGCGGTTGCTTCGAGGTACCCTGCACTTGCTGACTGGTTACGCTGCCACGCTATACCTGCCAAAAAGGCGAGTGCAGCTACGACAACAACGGAGCCGATAACCATGATTTCGATGCGGTGGTGGTGTGGAAGAGCCATGTGAAATTATACTAGCACGCAATTCTTTCAAGATCGATACGGAAGCCTGACTACAAACGTAGTGCCATGGTGAATCTGGCTGGAAAAATGAATCTCCCCGCCAGCATCTTCAACAATTCGCTTAACAAGTACCAGCCCCAGGCCTGTGCCTTCGTGCGCGACTTCTCTTGCTTCTTCGCCCCGGAAAAACTCAGAGAATAGCCGAGGCTGCTCAGCGCTTGGAATGCCAATTCCCTCATCAGCAACGCTCACTACAATGTGACTATGCTCAGTCTTTGCGCTTACCGTCACATGTTTACCACTCGGTGTGTACTTTACAGCGTTATCAACCAGATTCATGAGCGCTTGGCGAATCAGCGTTTCCTTACCCATCATCTCTGGTAGATTCTCGATCACCCCGCGAACTATATGCACACCCTTGTTGTGTGCAACTAAGTCATACTGATCGAGTATGCTTCCTATGAGTACGTTGAGCTTGAGCGGCACTACTGGCACAGCCTGCTTGCCCGTCATCATTCGAAATACTTGCAGCATATCCGCCAGCAAGTGGCTCATATCATCTGCTTGGTCTAGGGCTTTGCGCGCAAGGTAGAGCAACTCTTTTGGTGCATCCTTCTCTTCAATAATTGATTGGAGGCACCACTGAATGATCGCCACCGGTGACTTGAGCTGGTGTGATGCAGTTAAGAAAAAATTCATCTTGTCATTGGCCCCTGCTTCATCGAGCGCAGGAAGCGTACCCGCTACATGCGGTGGCACGACGCGCGATTTCTTATGCAGGATCCCAGGTTTCCGCATCACTCAGGCCCCTTCGTGATTGTCAGATTCGTGGAGTAACAAACCTACGCCTGCGCCAGCCAGTGCGCCAAGGAATGGAACGGCAAGGTATATGAGGCCAGTGGCACCTAGACCAAGTGCGATAGCAGGATTAAATACGCCCGCCCCACTCACCCCTGCAAACGTACAGGCAATCCCAATAGCGCCACCAATCACAACTCCTGAGAGCCTCTCGTCTACGCGTTTGAATACCACCATTGAGATTGTGAACATCAGGAAAAAGGCCCCAACAAACTCTGCGACTCCGGTGCTAACATTTTGGACAGACGGCACAACATTTGAGCCATCAAGAATTACACGAGCAACCACCACCCCAAACCAAGCGCCAATCACTTGGGCCACAATATGCACAAGCATGCGAGTAGCAGTGATTGAGCGAATCATAAACTGTGCCACCGACACAGCCGGGTTTAGATTTGCACCACTAATACCAATGAACAGATACACCAGTACGGCTACGGTAGCAGCTAGGACAAACGGCACAAACACAGATTGGTAGCCGGTAAACAGGCCAGACGATCCTGTAGTTACAACCGCGGCTGTTAGCGCCAGAAAAAACGTGCCGAATAGCTCTGCGATGAACGGACGCACATAGGAAACAGGTTGCGCGGATTTGCTCATAGTAATCCTCCAATAATTATCAAGAAATTAAGTAGACCGATTAGCGCAATTGCACTACCACCGAGCACCGTCCAACGCGAGCGCATGAACACTCCCAGTAGCGCACCAATCGCACCAAAGAGTGCGAGTACTACTGTTTGGGTAAGGCCACTTGCTGACGCAACAATTATAATCGTAACCACCGCGTACGAAGCAAGCATGAGAGAGCGTCGGAGGAGCGGGCGCAGGTAGGCCTCCATTCCACTCAACAAGATTGCGTTGTACCACCCTGCTACCAGGAGCATGAAGATGCTCAGTAGCACCCCAAGCCAGAAACTCTCCTGCATCCAGAAACTTCCTGCGACGCGCTCACCACCCGGGACAAGTAGGAGCATGTAATTGATAAACGTACCGGCAAGCAGGGTGAGCCCCATGATTCTTGCTGAGTAGCTCGGCAAGCCAAAGCCAAACATAAAGAATGAGACAGCACTAATAAACCAAATGAGCGTGACCGCAACTGTACTCAAATACAGGTAGGCAAAGGCAAGTACAGCCAGAACAGCAGCAGTGGCAAGGTATTTTGCAAAGGAGGAACGTTCAAACCGAATCCAGGCAAAGGCAGCTGCTGGCCCCATGGCAGCAGCAAACGTGAGCAGCGCATACCCAAGATTATTGAGTGTGCCCGTTGTTACCAACCCGGTTGCAGCACAGACGTAAAAGAGAAAGGCATTAATTATCACAACTCGACCAACGATGTGGTTGGCATGGGTGCGAGGAATGTTGCCCAAGCAAAAGACGCTGGCGATAATTATGACTGCCCCCAGTACGTTTATGAACACCTGTTCTAGAGCATACGTTGCACCCCCCCCAAACCACTGTGCCGCATTGAATAGCAGTGCCATACCGATTACCTGAGCAACTCCCAGCGTAATAACGCTCTTACGCATCATTCCGAGTAAAATCAGGTAAATACAAAGGCTAGTGGTAACGGCAATAAAGAGAATCGGAATAAAGAAAGCTGCAGAGACAACGCTCAAAGCCAGGGCCAAGCACACGATTAACCCAAGCACATACTCCGACGTCAACCGCTCACGAATATGGGTAGAAATTGCTTTCCGACTTGGCATCACTCGCTTGCCTGTATGTACGCGGGAAGCGTGTAGAACCTGGTGCTGCAGATGCTTTATTTTGAGATGCCGCGCGGTCTCACCTTCTTCGAGCACACCAATCGCTCGAATCATAAGCCATACCCCGATCGCCAGTGTGATCACATACACAAACGATATCTCTGAGGTTTGGGCAAACTGCGTACTCATACTCAGCAAGCTGAATACCAAAAGAGCCCAACCTAGCACCCGGCTAAGGTTTGGGTTAGACATTCGTAGCAGCTTTTCCGCTGTCGTTTTGATAGTGCGCCCCATGTGTATTTATTCTACGGCTCCAGAAGAAAGGGCGCAATAAAAATATCCCCTCTGAATGGTGCTGAACACCGTTGAGAAGGGATACTTTTTGGTGGGTCCACTGGGACTCGAACCCAGAACCAATGGCTTAAAAGGCCACTGCTCTACCATTGAGCTATAGACCCGAAGCAAGTGAG
>CALBLZ010000191.1 GCA_937895715.1 uncultured Candidatus Berkelbacteria bacterium | reverse complement strand
TTGGGGCTCCTGGGGCCACGCTGCGTACTACTACAGATGTAACCCCGGCGTCGGCCGTCAGATTGGTGGGCACACTGGCCACTCTGCCAAGTGTGAGTAGTGATGGCGTCATGGGTACTGTGAATGAGTCAATGGTCAATTTGCGCAGTGGCCCAGGAACGCTCTATGCGCTTGTCGGTCAGGTGCAAGAACAGAGCACCGTCACCTTAACTGGACGGGATGCGGCAAGCCAGTGGTGGCGTATCTGTTGCCCGCCTGGTGCACCAACAGAAAGTTGGATCAGTGCTGAATTTATTGATCTGACTATGCCGAAGGCGCAAGCGTTGACTTTTGTGCCGGTTGTCACCGCTATCGCCACGCCGCCCGCCACGTCAACCGCTGGCGTCCCTTGACCAATGGCTTATATCAGGGGGTCTCTATGTCCATTTGGCCCGCTGTTCAGGATAGAGTAGTTTCAAGATGTAGAATCTAAAGTAAAAACGGCGATGGGGCGACTTGACAAGGGGCTGGGGTGGTGGTAGAATCCCTCTTCGTGCCTGAAGACGGTTGATTGTGAAACGGCGCACAAGTTGCGGAATCAAAGTGAAAACGGTGATTTTGAGACTTGACAAGGGGAAGCGGATGTGATAGAATCCGTCCTCGTGCCTGAAGACAAGCGATTGTGAAACGGCGCACAAGTTGCAGAATCAAAGCGAAAACGGCGATTCTGGGATTTGACAAAGAGGGGTGGTGGTGATAAACTGCTCCTTCGCCCGAACGAACATTAACAACTAAAGAGTGATAAGACATTTTGAGTCTTAGGGAAGAAACGAGTATAGACTCGTCTTTACGGAGAGTTTGATCCTGGCTCAGGATGAACGCTAGCGGCGTGCCTAACACATGCAAGTCGAACGTGAGAGGGTACTTGTATCCTTGAAAGTGGCGGACGGGTGAGTAAGACGTAGGTGACCTGCCTTGAAGTGGGGGATAACCATTGGAAACGATGGCTAATACCGCATAAGCTGGTGACGATGGGAATCGTTATCAGGAAAGCTTTAGTGCTTTGAGAGGGGCCTACGGCCGATTAGCTAGTTGGTGAGGTAAAGGCTCACCAAGGCGATGATCGGTAGCTGGTCTGAGAGGACGATCAGCCACACGGGAACTGAGACACGGTCCCGACTCCTACGGGGGGCAGCAGTGAGGAATATTGCACAATGGGGGAAACCCTGATGCAGCAACGCCGCGTGGAGGATGACAGCCCTTGGGTTGTAAACTCCTTTTCTGTGGGACGAGAGAGGACGGTACCACAGGAATAAGTCACGGCTAACTACGTGCCAGCAGCCGCGGTAATACGTAGGTGGCAAGCGTTATCCGGAATTACTGGGCGTAAAGCG
>CALBLZ010000190.1 GCA_937895715.1 uncultured Candidatus Berkelbacteria bacterium | reverse complement strand
ATCTGAAGGCTAGTAGGACTTTGCAAATAGCACCTGGCCTGAAGAAGGCTTCCCGGTAACCACGCAAACCCCTGATTCTTGCGCCAGTGCGAAAGGACGGCAGCGAATAGTTGCAGTGGTTTCAGCCTTAATCTTTGCTTCTGTTTCAACTGTGCCATCCCAGTGCGCTTGCACGAATTTACCAGCTTCTATACCGGCAGTAAATTCCTCCCAGGTAGATGCGATAACTGTATTTTCAGCACGGAAGGATAGCGCCTTAGCGAAGAGAGCTTCTTGAATTGTTTCTAGGTGCTCTGGCAACATCCCTACAACATCCTTTAGCGCCACTGGCTGCTTCTCACTTGTATCACGCCTTGCTACGGTAAGATTTCCCTCTGCAAGCTCTCGCTGTCCCATTTCGATGCGAACTGGAACACCGCGTTTTTCCCAGTAGAATATCTTCTGGCCGAATCGTTCATTTGAGGCGTCAACCTTAACACGAATCCCGGCACTCTTTAGCTCAGCAGCTAGTGAGTTAGCTTGATCGGTAAGGGTAGCCATGTCTGCTGGTTCTTTTGGAGGGACTACCAGAATCACAACCTGCACAGGAGCAATGCGTGGAGGAAGTACCAAGCCAGCATCGTCACTGTGTACCATGATCAGCCCACCAATACTGCGTGTAGAAAGTCCCCAACTGGTCTGCCAAACATTCTGAAGTGTGTTATTGCGATCGAGGTACTCAACATCAAAGGCCTTTGCAAAGTTTTGGCCAAGATTGTGTGAGGTAGCAAACTGCAAGCTTTTCCCGTCTTGCATCATTGCTTCGATGGTATAGGTTCGGTCTGCGCCGGCAAACTTTTCGCTCTCGCTCTTTTCGCCATCATGTACTGGAATAGCCATGTAATGCTCTGCAAAATGCTTATAGATCTCGAGCATTTGACGAGCGCGGGCATCGGCTTCTTCTTGTGTTTCGTGACAGGTGTGACCTTCTTGCCAAAGAAACTCGGTAGTACGCAAGAATAATCGGGTACGCATTTCCCAGCGCACAACATTAGCCCATTGGTTAACAATCAGCGGAAGGTCGTTGTACGATTGAATCCAGCGCTTAAACATCTCTTGGATCACCGTTTCGGAGGTTGGGCGAATCACGAGTGGTTCCTCGAGCTCTTTTCCACCTGCATGGGTAACCACGGCCAACTCAGGAGAAAACCCTTCTACATGGTGAGCCTCACGCGTAAGCATGCTCTGCGGAATGAGTAAGGGGAAGTAAGCATTTTCAACATCAACCTCTTTAAAGGCTGTGTCGAGCTGTTTTTGTACCTGCTCCCAAATAGCGTAGCCGGTAGGTCGAATAACCATACAGCCTTTTACCGGGGCATGCTCGGCCAGTTCAGCCGCATCGATGACGTCGAGATACCACTGCGAAAAGTCTTCGCTACGTGGTGTGATGGTGCGTTTTTCAGTTTGCATATGAGTAGAGTGTAGCAGAAAGTTACTAAAGCCCCTCAACTTCTAACAAGAACTCATCGTAGAACGCCTGAAGAAGCTCTTCACGGCGAGCGAGCATCTGTTGGGCAGTATTTGTATGGAGCTTTTCTCTTACCTTAAACAGGCGTTGTTTAAAGAGATCGAGCGCAAACGCCTTTTCATTAAGTGTGCGGGTAACTGGAACAGGCTCAAGCTCGTTATAAAACGGGCGGTTAGTGGTGCCGCTGTAGGCAAAAGTACGAGCAATAGCGATAGCTCCACTTGATTCAAGCAGATCTGCATCGTGCACTATTCCTTCTTCAGGCGTGTCCTTAGGTACAAAACGGGAGAACGAACACTTTTGAATAGCGCTTTCTACCTGAGGTATCTTCTGCTGTGGAAACCATTCCAGCCCTTCCAAAAGCTTTCGCGCTAAATCCGCACTATCTCCAGCAGAATCGGCTGTTTTCTCCCCAAACTTCGGGTGCACGATGAGATCATGGAAGGCCACTGCTGCCAGAACAATATCAGGATCGCCCACTTCTGATTCAAGTAAACGTTCAGCTATTTTAAACACCCGTAACGTGTGAAGAAAATCGTGGGTATTATCATCGGTTGGCACATAGGTACGTGCCAGTTCTAATAGTTGCGTTCGATGTTCTTGATGCATCTTCTTAGGTTACTCTTTCCAGTATCCACCCGCCACTCCATCGGGAAGCATGCCGGCCTCGCCACCGTACATTTCGTACCCTTCCCCATAGCCTAGCTCTTTCATGAGTTTGGTTGGCGCATTTCTGAGCTTCATCGGTACTGATTTTGCACCTGTCTTTTGTACCTCTGCCTTGGCCGCTTGCAGTGCATCGTACGCTCGACGATCTTTCTTGCATGTCGCAAGGTAAGCAACTCCCTGAGCCAGGTTGATTGAAGCCTCGGGCAGACCGATCTTCTGCACCGCCTCAAAGACTGCATTTGCCACAACCAGCGCTGTAGGCTGTGCTAGCCCAACATCTTCAGAGGCAAAAACAACCATCCTGCGAGCAATGAACTTAGGGTCCTCGCCAGATTCTATCATTCGAACCATGTAGTAGATTGCCGCATCGACACTTCCAGCTCGCATACTTTTTATGAACGCGCTAATAACGTTGTAGTGCTCCTCGCCATTGCGATCGTAGCGCATTTGCACCTGCCCCGCCTGGGTCACCGTTTCTTTTGTAACCTTTCTGTAGAGCCGGTGCGCAGCTTCTACCATACCGAGCAGCTGCCGAGCATCTCCGCCGGTTAGCTCAGATAGCCAGATAGCATCGTCTTTACTGATTGCTAGCCCAGTCCGCTTGAGTAGCTCCAGCATTTCGGCTG
>CALBLZ010000189.1 GCA_937895715.1 uncultured Candidatus Berkelbacteria bacterium | reverse complement strand
ATCCTGTACCCGTTTTTTGCTACCAAACGGAATCTCGTGCTTTTCTGGGCCTCCTAAGTAAATTAGCTCCATCCTGGCATGAGGGATCCCAAGCAGTTTTTCTGCGTCATCTGCTGTGTTTTCTGTAATCGCAATTGCGCGCTTGGCTCGCTTAATAGCAAGCGAAAGCACGTGTTTGTACACCAACTGTTTATACTTGCTCTTTGCTCCCTTACTAGCAGCTTCCGGATAGAGCATGAGGGTAAAGTCGTGGATAGTTACCACGTAGGGCCGGCGATACAGGATCGGGTGATTGAAATTCAAGAAGTGCACCAAATCAAACTTGTATGAGTTGAGGATTCGCAGAAAAGTTACCTGCTCTGCATAGCTGTAGTGCGGCACTTCAACCACCACCATTTCTACATTGGGCAGATCAAAATCCCACTCCACGACGTCAGCCTTACTCAGAAAGACGGTATACTCGTTAACCTGGTCAATCGAAAAGAGGTGGGCAAGAAGCTCGCGAGAGTAACGACCAATTCCGCCCGTAGTGGAGCGGAAGAGGCGGGCATCGATGCCTATTCGGTAGGAGCGGCGGCTAGGGGTGAGATGCATACAGGTTTTCACCTTACCACAGATTGACATTTGGCTCAAATTGTGGTAGTATTTCGGCCACATGTACCGACCCCACTTATCTGAACACGAGATTCGCGGATTCATACAGCCAAAGCGTACTGCAACCTGGATTAACCAGGTCGCCATGCCGGCTGCAGCTTTTGTTGTGGCTCTTAGCCTAATCTGGGGAGGTGTTAACCTCGGCGCCATTCAGCGCGCTAACAGCACCGGCCTTCCTGCTGATGTTGTACTTGCAGAAGACGGCTCAAACAGCCAGCAAATTACTCGTGTGGTCGCTACCCCTACTCCTACGCCAACTCCCGAAATCCCAACTATTCCGGCTGAGTCTATTTCCTATGCCACTGTTGGTATAAGTGCCCCAGTGCGCTGGAACACGCCTATCGAAGAAAAAGAAGTCCTCACTCAGCTGCAATCCGGTGTTGCGCACATTAAGGGAACCGCTCTACCAGGCCAAGACGGTACCACCGTTATCTTTGGGCACAGCTCAAGCCTTCCATGGCTGCCGGGTAACTATAAGGATGTCTTCGCCTCACTCCACAGCACTACAGTTGGAGACACAATCGAACTCAACCTCAACGACAAAATGTTCCGCTACCGCGTTACCAAAAAGTTTGAGGTAAAGCCGACTGAAATTAGCATGCTAAATGCTACACCAGGTGTACATCTCCGCCTCATTACCTGTACCCCAATTGGTACGGCACTGCGCCGTTTGGTAATCGAAGCCGAGCTCACATCTCCAGACCCAAGCAGCCTTGAGCCATTCGTTCAGAGCGCCTTTAGTAATCAACTACCAGGCGATTAAACAGGCTATTGGTCTCAAAGAGCTCAAAGCTCTTGATTACTCCCGCATCTTTTACGATAAGCCGCCGACCCCCGTCTGCCGCAAAGAAAGCCACCTGCTCGCTTGAAGAAAGCTTCACAAGCGACTGGGTGGTTTTTCCGTATACGTCGTAGAGTACAATCTCATCACCAAGCTGACAGAGTACATGTACACCAAGGGGGAACCAGCGTGGGCTAAGGATATCCTCAGTACGGCGCGCGACAAATTCATCTTCGATCCAGAGCTCGTTTCCGTTCCGCACCTCTAGGTTGCGGGTACTGTAATCGGTAAACCGTGAATCGTTCTCAGTGATGATCGTCTCTAGCGCCTCTTTGGGTTTGGTGTAGATAAGAATGGCATCGGTAAACGAGATTCGCTGATTTGGTTCGAGCTCCATAGTCCGGCTCCATGGCTGGTAGCCATCCTTGGTAAGTTGAATCGTATGGGTGCCAGGCAGCACCCGGTTATAGCGCACTGGCATCGTTCCAGAAACATATTCGCCATCAATTACTACCTGAAGAGGTAGCCCGGAGAGTGGACCATTTATGCGTATCACCCCCGTTTGCTGCCAGGTGCCCCTGTCTGCGTTGTAGCGATACCCAAGAGAGTAGCCGAGAGCAATGGTTGAAAAGATTACGAAAAAGAACACACCAATAAGCCAGTACCCAATCCGGTCCCAGGGAACTTTCTCAACATGGGTGTGACGACGAACTTCTCGAGATACTTTTTCACCCAGATCACTGTACCGACGCACTGCTTTAGTCATGGCGTTATAGTACACCAATCTGTTGAGGTGTGCTATGCTAGCGCCATGGGCAACTATCACATTACGGGCGGACGCCCGCTCAACGGGTCAGTTACTATCTCAGGTCGCAAGAATGCAGCCCTCAAGCTGCTGGCAGCTACTATTCTTTCAGATCAACCAGTTACGTTACACCGCGTACCCGACATCGGTGACGTGCGGGTTATGCTCGAAATTCTTACCGCCATGGGTGCGCAGATTGAACGCACCGATAACTCCTATACCATCTCTACGGCTGGCATCACCAACCCGGAGATTCCTGCCGCTCTCGCACGCAAGCTTCGTGCCTCTCTGGTACTCGTAGGGCCACTGCTGAGTCGTTTTAAGCGCGCCACCTTTCCTCATCCTGGTGGATGTGTAATCGGAAAGCGCAGTATCGAACCGCACCTCGATGCATTCCGCCAGCTCGGCGCAGTCATTCAGTTTGATGGCTCCATCTATCACATCGATGGCAGTGCAATGAGCGGCAGTATGACCTACCTAAAGGAGCGCTCGGTTACCGGTACGGAAAACCTAATCATGGCGGCGCTTGGCGCTTCTGGCACTACTACCATAGTGAACGCTGCTGCCGAGCAGCACATTTCCAACCTCTGCGACCTGCTTCGTACGATGGGCTACACCATTACCGGCGATGGCAGCTCGAGCATTGTGGTTGAAGGAATGACCGAACTCTCACACACCGCTGCCGAAATCACTATTATTCCAGATGAAATCGAAATCGGCACCTTCGCAGTTGCCAGTCTGGTCACACAAGGCACCGTTACACTTCGTGAAGTAGGTACCCGCTATGGGATTCTGCCACTCCTCTCTAAGCTCGATGATTTTAATGCTCAGTACCAGTACAACGAGACTGAACAAACACTCACCCTTTTGCCAAGTCCAGATCTCCGAGCAGCAGATGTGCAGACTAATCCGTGGCCAGGCTTCTTCCCAGATCTCCAGTCACCATTTACTGTTCTGGCTACGCAAGCCAAGGGCACAAGCCTCATTCACGACTGGATGTACGAAGGTCGCCTTTACTTTGTCGATATTCTGCAGCGCATGGGTGCAAACATTGTAATCTGCGATCCACACCGCGCCCTCGTTACCGGGCCGGTACAGCTCACCCACGCGTCAATGATCTCACCCGATCTGCGTGCTGGAGCTGCCCTAGTACTCGCGGCACTTGCCGCCGAAGGCAAATCTGTAATCGAGCACGTAGAACTCATTGACCGGGGCTATGCTCAGATAGAAGAACGTCTACGCTCGCTTGGAGCTGACATTACCCGTACCGAATAAAACATGCTCACCAAACGAGTTGCCATCGATTTAGGCACAAGCAGTATCACCGTATCCGTTCCCAAAAAGGGAATCGTTATTCGTGAACCAAGTGTGGTTGCCATCCAAGCAATCGACAACCGCATTATGGCAATCGGCAAAGAGGCAAAGGACATGCTCGGCCGCACCCCCGATAGCATCATTGCCGCGCACCCACTTCGCAATGGAGCAATCGCAAGTTACCAGATTACCGAGTCGATGCTGCGCTACTTCCTCGGAAAAGTACTGAGTCGTGTCCGCGTCTTTCGTCCAGAAGTAATGGTGTCAGTGCCCGCAGGCGTTACCTCCACAGAGCGTCGTGCCGTTGTAGATGCCACTATTGCAGCGGGAGCTCGTGTTGCATACGTAATTAAGCAATCAATCGCCGCTGCACTCGGCGCCGGTATCCAGATTGCTGGCCCTTCTGGAAACATGATCATCGATCTCGGTGCCGGCACTACCGAAGTCGCGGTAATCGCGCTTGGCGACACGGTGGCAGTAAACTCCGTGCGCATCGGTGGCGACACGTTCGATCAGGCCATCGTCAGCTATATTCGCAAGAAGTACAATCTGATTATTGGCGAACAGACTGCAGAGGAAATCAAAATTGAAATCGGCACAGCTATGCCACTTAAAAAGGAGTTAACCCGCGAAGTTTCGGGTTCTAATGCCATCTCAGGCCTTCCTGAAAGTATTATTGTTCACTCATCAGATGTCACTACC
>CALBLZ010000188.1 GCA_937895715.1 uncultured Candidatus Berkelbacteria bacterium | reverse complement strand
GGTTGGCTCGGCAATTCGACAGAGGAATAGATACTTATCTTCGAGCAGTTCTTGAGTCTCTTCGTGAAAGACCCGGTAGTGAATAAGGCGAACAATCTCCGCGGTACCTGAGAGCCCTGTTTCTTCAGTTAACTCTCGCTCTGCTGTTTCCGTAACATTCTCTCCAAACTGAATTTTTCCGGTAAGAAAACCTTGGCACCCATAGAACGGCTGTTTCAGCCTGGTGTACACCAGAAACTCACGTTCACCCTTTACGGTGCGAACACAGGCAATTATCGTGCCAAGCTTACCCTGTCGCTTGATAGTGGTATTTTCGGTATCAATGCGACCAGCATATTCTTTGCCGGCAGGCGTAAGTGCATATCCAGTTTCTATCTTGGCCACGTACCCAGCCTCAATCATCTTATCCAAGTGGAAATCGAGCTGGTTATTCTCTATGTCGGGGTTAGGACGCAGGTCAGAGTAGCGCAAACTTGGCGCAAACAGCAGTCGCTGAAGAAGCTGTAACTGCAGGGGGTGGAGTTGTTTCATGGTGCTTATTTACTACTTTTCTTCAGCATAAGGAAAGGCCTAACAAGTTCTAGTCAAGTCGACTTGACTCAGCATTAGTAATCGAGGCAAAACATAAATGGAAAAGGACGACCGCAGTATGCGATCGTCCTTTTCGTGTCGCTGAGAGCTACCCTGATGCCAGGATTTCCCTCCGAAGTTCCTCGATGTCCGGTTCTCCCACAAGCGAGATTGGAGTCTCAGACCAGTAGGCCGACTGTGGATTGAAATCAAGCCGTAGCCGCACTTTATCCAGAATCGGTTTACTTTCTTCATCCAGCAGAACGTCGGCTGATAGATCCATCCACAGATACCGCTCGGGGTCTCTATAGTCTCGGCCTCTGGCGGCAAACAGCGCCGTTGCCAGCGTGCTGTGCAGTGGAAGTAGCTTTGCACCAATGGTTTGGCCTTCCTTGAGCAGTTCTTGGAACCGCTCTGGAGTAACTTGCGCCCTGCCGCATCCTTGCTGCACAGGCCAATCGGCACTCGGCCGTATTGGAAATGCAATAGCCGACTCAACCAAGAACTTCTCGCCCTCGTGCTCGTGTGTATCGCAGAGCCCATACTGCACCGCAGGACCATGGCCGAGCATAAGCAAGGTATTGGCTGCGTCAGCGCGCCCGCACGGGGAACTAACTTGGGCAAGTGAATTCGTACTGAGCGTAACGGTGAGCTGACCGGCAATGGTCAACGGGGCGCTCTCGGCAATCACCAGAAGCACTTGAGCATCTTGTTCTGGGGTTAGCCTCCCCCGAATAAGCATTCGCTTATTTTTGGACTTGATCTGCTCCATGAGCAGACCGTGAAGACACGTTATGACGCTTTGTGACGGTTCCATGGTTCTCCCAAAAGGCATGCTGTGTTTACCATATTCTTGAGAGAGAGTCAACCTGTAGGCAAGGGAAACCAGGCCCTGCGACAGAGTCACAGAACCTGGGTAGAACTTCGTTAAGAAGTGAGGGGGTAGAAGAGGTCAAAGGCCGCCCGAAGGTAGGCCTCAACCTCGGAAAGGAGGAGTTGGTCGGTTTGCGGGTCGCGTACTCGTCCTTCCACATCTACCGAAAGGTAGCTGCAGTGAGGAATAAGTGGGGCAACCAGGCTGATAGTTGAGGAAGAGAGACCCCCCGCAACACCAACCCCAAGACGACCTTCCGCTGTGAGTGCCTGAACGAGCGGTGCCAACATTTCAGCATCAAAGGGGATTCCCTTGCCGCCACTCGGATCAAGCAGAACTTCATCGAGGCAATCCCCGTACAAAGCCAGTCGCTCCAAGAGCTGGTCGCCACAGTGCTCCACCGCAGCCAGAGCACGACCGCCAACCTGCAGCAGAAGATGCAGATGAGGATGACGATCCCGCAGCTCACGAATGAGCACCGGATCTGGCCAGCAAATGTTCAATTGGAAGCCGTGCACGTTTGCACCAGCAGCGGCCATCACCTGCTCACATTGCCCCACCAAACCCGCAACATCGTGCGTATTTAAGTGTGCAAGGTTGAGTGTATGCTCGGCTGTTGCCGCCTCAAACAGCTGAGGAAGTACCTCGGGCTTGGGGTAGCGCATCGGGTACTTGTTAGCGATTCCCTGCACCGTCTTGGCCGAAACCAAAATACCAGCCATCAGACGGGGCGCCGCTTGATGAGTAGTACACAGCTCAGCAAAAACTGACTGCACAAGCTTAAGTTCATGCA
>CALBLZ010000187.1 GCA_937895715.1 uncultured Candidatus Berkelbacteria bacterium | reverse complement strand
GGTTACGACCGTCACTCTTCTTACTAGTTCTCGTTTAGAACAGACAAAAGCTCCCGCAAGGGAGCTTTTGTTGTACGCCGAAATAACACCCGGCACCACAACCACAGAAGGCCTACCCGAAACTTCGGGCAGGCCTTCTTGCTACATTCAATACCTACTCGTGGTGCTCAGCTGCGTATGCAGCCACACCCTCTTCTACTAGCTTGTGTGCCTCGGTAGCAGTTTTAAAGCCCCCAACATTCACCTCTTTGTTCTCGAGATCTTTGTACACCTCAAAGAAGTGTTTGAGTGCCTTTAGGGCGTGTGGCTCGAGGGAATCGAGGTCCTTCTTTTCTTTGAAGTATGGATCCTTTACCGCAACGGCAATAATTTTGGTATCAACACCAGCGTCATCGGTCATATCTAACGCGCCAATCACGCGTGCTTTAACGATGGTTCCCGTGGTAAGAGGCACCGTTGCATACACCAGAACATCGAGGTGATCACCATCTCCAGAGCGAGTCTCGGGGGCAAATCCGTAGTTTGTTGGGTAGAACATTGGCGAGTAAAGTAGACGATCAAACACAATGGCGTCGAGCTCTTCGTCGTACTCATACTTAACACTGGAGCCTGCCGGAATTCCGATTACAACATTAATCTCCTGAGGAGCTTTCTCACCAAGTGGGATGTGGGCGTATGACATGCGATTGGATTACTTTTTCGTTTTTGCAGATTTACTGTAGCAGAAAGATCACGGCGCAGCAGCCCGTAACAACCCGTCTATCTCAGGAGAACTATGCAGCAGCTCGTCCTTAATCAACCGTTCCCAGTAGCGCGTAAACATAATCTGCACCATACCAACTCCCACAATCACTGCTAGCATCACGATTACTTCGGGGAGACTCGGCACACTAATCTGGAAGAACTCACGGGATACCGGAATAACAGTTGCAACAACGAGTACGACGCTACCGAATACAAGGTATGCCCGCTGCCAGAAGCGGTGAGCAACGGTATCAATTGCCCCAAGCGACCTCGGAATAGTCACAAAGGTTAGAAGCCCCAGCACGTACATAGTTGCGACGATCACCGTCGAACCTGCTCCTAGGAATGCTAGCAGGAGCATTCCTAACCCAGTGAGTGCACCGTTGTACCCTGCATAGCGCAGAACTCTCTTAAAGAATGTATCAGGGTCTCGCCTACCAAAACTTTCGGCGGGAGCAAGGGACCACAGAATCGTGGGCACTCCAACAACCGCGAAGTTAATCAGGATAAGGTGTCGCGCGGTAAGTGGAAAATCAAGGCCGAGCGCGAGCGCGCCCATCAACAGCATTAAGTTCGCGGCGATTCGGTTAAAGAACACTGCAGCCACCATCTCAATACCAAGAATAATTTGAGTACCTAAACGCACACCAACTGGAAAACTCTTAAAGCTATTACTTAGCAGTACTACATCAGCTAGCGCGCGCGTCGCAGGACTGCTATCAAACACTGTCACGCCCAAATCTGCCTTTTTTATCGCAAGCGCGTCGTTTACCCCATCACCTACCATTCCTGTAAATCCTGATGTTCTGAGTGAAGTGATAATTTTCTCTTTTTGTTCAGGCTGAACGCGCGCAAAAATTGTCGTAGCTGGCACAATCGTCTTCCATTCTTGTGCACTAAGTTCACTCAGCTGATCCCCTGTAAGAATTCTATCGTGGTTTCGGATACCTACCTTATGGGCAATGTAACTCACCGTTGCAGGGTTATCCCCTGAGATGACTTTGAGTGTAATGCCGTTAGCCTGTAGATAAAAGAGTGTATCGGCGATACCTGGACGCAGGGCGTTACTAATTAAAAAGAGTGCTAGAGGGTGTGGGTGCGCTTCTTCATTTTTTTGAATCAGACTAAGCACCACTCGAGCTCCCTTTTCTGCAAAGAGGGTTACCTTGTGCTCAATTGCTTCTCGCTCAGCACGTGGTAGCCGGGCAAGCAGAACCTCGGGCGCGCCAAGTAAGAATGTAGTACGGTCACGCCCATTCGCGAGGCGGTACTGGACCCAGCTCTGCTTATCGTGCGATGTAAACGATTGGTGCTTAATTACCTTAATCTGCTGCTTACGCACATCGCTTGGCACGCGGGACTGTAGCGCTTGCAGGGTAGGCAGATTCTCAATCGAATCACCTTCTGAGATGGCAAGTGCCGTGATGCCCTGATACACATCTGCAAGGGTACACTTTTTTGACAGCATCTCTATTCTGTCAAGTTCTGGAGATGTGTCTGTGATTGTGCCGGTCTTGTCCAAAGCAAGAATATTCAGCCGACCAAATGCTTCAATTGCTCCAAGCCGTCGAACAAGCACTCCTTGCCGACTCATACGGATTGAGCCGTAACTAAACAGCAGGGTTGCAGCCAGCACCAAACCTTCTGGAACAAGACTTATTGAACCTGCCACAATTGTGCGAAGGATCTCAACGAGGCTAGCTGAGTTTTTGCTCCCTACTACATATATGAGCACCCCCGTTACCAGCGCGACTATTGTTAGCCAGCGAATAGTCGCATTCAAACTTGCCTGCAGGGGCGTGAGTCGACTATCAAACCAACGTAACTTTTTAGTTATTTTCGCGGATCGAGTTTGCTCCCCAACAGCCGTAACCACCACGACCCCAGTGCCCCCCGTTAGAAAACTCCCTGCCCAGAGTAAATCTCCAGCCCTCTTTGTTACAACTTCTGATTCTCCAGTAAGCAAGGCTTCATTCACAGTTACGCCGTCTCCTTCTTCAGTAAGCTGGCCATCAACCTGAAGCTGGTCACCTTGTTTTACCAAAAGCACGTCGCCAACAGTGAGGTGGAGCGGGCTGATCTCCTCGATCCTTCCGTCAGCCAGGCGCCGTCGCACCGGCATGAGCGTTACAAGACTAAGCTTGTCGAGAGAATACTTCGCTCGCATCTCTTGAATGATTGCGATAAGCGTATTTATCGTGATCACACTCATCAGAAAGATTGCATCAACCTCCTCTCCCAACCAAAGAAGCGCCCCCGCTAAGGTGACGATAATAAGTACTGATGGCGATACAATCGCCCGAACAACAATCGCAAGATAGGCTAGGGTGCCCCGCATACATTTATCATACCGTGTCCCTTGGCCGTAGCCAAAAGATACAAGATCTGGTAGTATGCAACCATTGAACAAACCTAATGAAGGAAAGGAGTCATATGGATTTGACTAACATCGAACTCACCGAACTTCAGAAGCAGGTAGATAAATTAAACGATCAACTGCGCGAGTTCACTGAGGGTGAAAAAGAAGTTGTCGAGCAGGCTCGTGAAAAACTCACCCGCGCTGTAGATAGCCTCAAGGACCGTGGAGTAAAGCTTAGCAAAGATGCGCGTCGTATCTCCAAGCAGGCAGACGAGTACGCACACGAAAACCCATGGCAGATTGCTGGTGCAGTAGCGCTGGTAGCTCTTGCTGCAGGATTGGTTATCGGACGTAGCCGCCGCTAAATGTTCGGCATCTTTAGCCTAATTCGTGAGCTTATCACCGACGAAATCGAGCGCGGCCTTAAAACGGCCGTCGCTCCGGTGGGGCCATGGCTACGCAAGCTCAGCACTGGTGTGCTATTTATTTCACTCAGTGCCTGGGCTTTCGCGCTCTGTCTCCTCTTTGCCACTTCTTCCCTCTTTCTCAGCCTGGCTCAAGAACCCCGTTTTGCCCTTGCTGCAATCATAACGGCACTGCCATGTTTTGTTATGGCACTACTTCTCCTTACAATAGGAGTATCTCGCATTCGTAAGCCCCGCTAATACATGGAAGATCTCGAAAAACCAAAGGCGACCATCTGGTCGCTAAGGCGCTACTTGCGCCCATACGTAGGACTTGTCTTTTGGACAATGATATTTTTGGTTGCTGGGCGAGTTGCTGCCAGCTTAGAGCCAATTTGGCTAAAGTTTATTATCGATGGTGTTGGAAGCTCCAAAACATTCGACGCGATTGCCGGTACCATCGCATTCTTTTTTGTACTTAAGTTTGCAGGGTCATTCTTTGATTACCTGCGCGACCTCGTCTTCGCACCTGCTGAGATGGGTATTTCACGCACGCTTTCACAAGAGCTATTCGAACACCTGCTACGCCTTCCGATTAGTTTTCATGTTGACCAAAAGATGGGTGGTCTTAGTCGTCAGATTACCCGAGGAAGTCGTGCTGTTACCTTTATTCTCGACTTTTTGGTCATCAACATTCTGCCAACAATCGTGCAGCTTATTATTGCTGCAGCGCTCTTACTGTGGCTCTATCCCCCGGTCTACGCAATAATCACCGTGGCAACCCTGGTTTTCTACACCTGGTTTACGATTTGGGCTACCGAAAAGCGCCAAAAGTTCCGACTGGGAGCTAATCGAGCAGACGACGACGTTGCATCAGTCGAAGTAGATGGCCTCTCAAACATTGAAACCGTCAAATACTTTAACAACGAAG
>CALBLZ010000186.1 GCA_937895715.1 uncultured Candidatus Berkelbacteria bacterium | reverse complement strand
AAATGGTAGGCCAACATGGACTCGAACCATGGACCTCACCCTTATCAGAGGTGCGCTCTAGCCAGCTGAGCTATTGGCCTGCTTCTTGTTCAATGACCACAGTTTAAAGCTGATCTTGATTAGAGATAAGCTCTCCCGACTTGTCGGGATTGGCCTGCTGAAATACAAAATTTAAAGAACGATCTGTGTGTAAATATTACACAAATCCTTAAAAACTTTAAAGTGACAAGTACGTTAATTAACCTAATTTTAAGACTTTTAATTCGGGTTGTATCTAAACCTCTCAGAGGTTTAGGGTACTCCTTAGAAAGGAGGTAATCCAGCCGCAGATTCCCCTACGGCTACCTTGTTACGACTTAAGCCCAGTCGCCACCCTTACTGTCGGCCTACATAAAGCAGGACTTCGAGCAAGAGCGACTCCCATGCCCTGACGGGCGGTGTGTACAAGACCCGAGAACGTATTCACCGTGCCACGCTGATGCACGATTACTAGCAATTCCGACTTCATGCAGGCGAGTTGCAGCCTGCAATCTGAACTGAGACTATTTTTGATGGGATTAGCTCCACCTCGCGGTTTGGCAACCCATTGTAATAGCCATTGTAGCGTCTGTGTAGCCCTAGACATAAGGGCCATGAAGACTGGACGTCATCCCCTCCTTCCTCCCCACTGAGATGGGGCAGTCTCTGAAGTAATTTTAACATCAGATAGGGGTTGCGCTCGTTGTGGGACTTAACCCTACATCTCACGACACGAGCTGACGACAGCCATGCAGCACCTATGTAGCACCCTCGAAGGATTCCGACTTTCATCGGCTTAGCAGCTACATTTCAAGCCCAGGTGAGGTTCTTCGCTGATCATCGAATTAAACCAGGCGCTCCACTGCTTGTGCGGGTCCCCGTCAATTCCTTTGAGTTTTAGTCTTGCGACCGTACTCCCCAGGCGCCCTGTTTAACGCGTTAGCTGCGACACCCATCGAATCCAATCCATTCCCGAAGGAAATTCAAAGATTTAGACAGACATCTAACAGGGATAGTTTACAGCGTGGACTACACGGGTATCTAATCCGTTTTGCTCCCCACGCTTTCGAGCCTTAGCGTCAGTAAAGGTCCAAAGAAGTGCCTTCGCCATTGGTGTTCCTCCTGATATCAACGAATTTAACCTCTCCACCAGGAATTCCCTTCTTCCCTACCTTACTCAATCTACCCAGTATCTCCTGCAGTTTATCCGTTGAACGGATAGATTTAACAGAAAACTTAAATAGACGCCTACGCATCTCTTTACGCCCAGTAAATCCGGATAACGCTTGTGTCCCACGTATTACCGATGCTTCTGGCACGTGGTTGGCAGGCACT
>CALBLZ010000185.1 GCA_937895715.1 uncultured Candidatus Berkelbacteria bacterium | reverse complement strand
TGATGTTCCTAGCGCTGCCAATTGCAGAACTGATTAGGATTTGGCTCGAGACGCGCGGGCAGGGAGTAAGAAGGTTTTTACCTGGCTCCATATCCCAAGGCGATAGGCCTCAGTAGCAAGGAGGGTGATAATATAGGTGCTCAGCCAGAAGCTGGCAGTGGCCAGGGCGATTGGCTCGTTATTGCGGTGTGAGAGGTAGTAGTACACACACCAAGGTACAAAGAATAGTGCGCCGTACCAAGTAGCGTGCGCACTTTTTGGTTTGCGTGCCCAGTAGAGCGCAAGGACTACAAAGAGAATCATGTAGTACATGTAGAGAGAGAGGAATAGAAAGAGCAACACTGAGCTTAGTGCAATTGAGTCAATTTCATCTTCGTTCTTGAGTATTACACTGAATACTAGGATGGCTAATAGGCCGAGCGTTAGGTAGTAGCTACCGGCAAAAGGTGGATTGTTATAGTCGATTCCTTGCTGGCTGAGCGGGATGATTGGCACGAACCAGTTTCCGATATAATCAGCAGCTTGTGGTGAAGCTAACTGTGAAAACGGTGCCTTGAATGAGTAGCTATAGTCGATATTGTCGCGTGAAGCAGCTGTAGAAATCCGCTCAACGTATTCCCCCCAAAGTCCGGGTGTTTTGTAAAAGTATGCTGCGCTCACTCCAACAAATAGAATAACCCCACCAACGACCGCCCCAAAAAACTTCAGGTAATGTGCGGGTAGCTTCTTGGTTGTAACAAGGGCTTTAAGCGCCAGCGCAACGAGACCGGCGAGGAATACAACGGGGAATACTTTGCTTGCAATGGCGTAGGCAAACAAGAGTCCGGATCCTACGTATTTCTTTCTTTCAAACAAGCAGGTTCCAATTATTACCGCTGCGAACCAGTCAAAGCGAAGGAGCGAGCCAAAGGTGAAATCGAATACGTAGGGGAGTAGGCCAAAGCTTACGACGCAGAGTGCCATAACCGTTCCGCCAAAGCTGCGGTACAGCATGTAGAACGAGGCAAGGAGGAGGAATGCATCAAGTAGTGACAGCCAGAAAAAGGTTGGGAGCGTGGCTGACGTCTGTTGTGTAATCAGGTGTGGCACAACTGCCCAAGCCGGGGAGCCGGTATTGCCGTGATCGGCGAAGAGTTTGGCGTGTACGCGTGGGTTAAAGTTGAAGTAGGCCTGCACATCCTTTACAAACTCAGACCATCGCTCAGGAGTGAACTTTCCCTTTACCTCACTTGGGCTAATAAAGGTTGTTGGGATCCACTGAAACGTTAGGGGGTCGCGCATGCCGGTAACCCGACTCATCTCAAGCCCCAGTTCCTTGCTGGCAAGGTAGGTGGCAGCGTAAATCTCGCCATACCCTAGCTCTGGTAGGTACTTGCTGCCGAAGTAAAAGTGGTACTGCTCGTGGGTGTGCGTGACGTAGGTGAGTGGGTCGTTGTTGGTTACCCAAACCTTATAAAAGAAGTGTCCGGCGTTGGTCCAGGCAAATGCAGCGCAAACGGCCAGAATTCCGGCAGCCCAACGGAGACCCTTGCGGTACTTTGCTTTTTGCGAACTTGAGCCGTATTTTGTGAGAGTGTAGCGTGCAACTAGATAACCGACGGCCAGGCAGGCGATCACAATTTTGATAATGGCAACGAGGTAGAGATTCATACACTGATCATACCGCAATCTGCGATCTGAGGCATTAGGGTGCGTCGAGGTATTCGCTTGCGTTTAACCCTCCTGGCGAGTGATAATAAAGACACATATCTTGATCTCACCTATGCGCCTAGCTCGCCTCTTCTCCAACCTGGCACTTCTATCTGCAGTAGTGTTCTTGCCACTCTCTTCTGTGGCGCGCGCCGCTGCTGTCGACCTCGTTGCCCCCACCGGACAGATTCCAACCGCCGTCACAGCTGATGGCTACACCCCGCCAAGCGGTGTAACTAAGGAGGGTGTTGCAGCATACCAAGAGTCAGTTAAGTACGGCACAAAAACTGTAAAGGATGGGCAGGGCATCCCACAGCAGTCCACCACTGACGCTTCGGTTAAAGATGTAACTGCCGTTGTAAGTGCAGACAAGAAGTCGGTCTCCGGTACGTTCTCAGTGGTTTCCAATACGTCCCAGTCGCTGGGTGGTCTTTCCCTTCGAGTGAGCATCGAGTTTGCAAAGAAGGATGATTCTCGACCAGCCGTGCGGGTGTACTCGCAGGTCATTGAAACAGACGTCACCGTGGCCCCTGGCGCTAAGCTCGACAAGCAGTACAAGATTGACCTGCCAAGCTACTTTGGTGAACGCACGGTGCAGCTCACTGCCTACCTTGAGCGCAACTTGTACGAGAATATTTCCTTTTCCTATACCCAGCTCGATCTTGCCGCTCAGCCAGAAACTGTCGTTGTCGACTACGCCGCAAGCACCATGACCACCCCGGCAGGCTCCGGGAAGTTTAATGACGGATGGATCTTTAGTGTTGGGAGCAAAAACTCTCTCTCCATTCGGGTAAAAGATGTCGTTGGCCGTCAGCAGGCGCTGACCCCCGTACTCGTGGTGACGGACACTACCGGTAAAACCATCTACAAGAAAGAGCAATCTGGTATCGTGGTGCCAGCTAATGGCACTGCAGACGCCGTAGCCGAGCTTCCAGTTCTTACTAACTCCGACTACTACCGCATCCTTATGCATTTCGAGGCTGGCGGAGTGCAAACAGGCGTGCCAGCGGTGACCACCGTGCAAATTAAGGGTGACAGCTACGAGATCCGTTCGGTATCGGTCGGTGCCGCTGAATTCTCACTCCTCTTTGCCTACCTTCCGGTTACCGTCGACTACCGCCTGGTACGGCCAGACCAGAGTGTGGCTGGGGCCAAGCTCCTGGTTGAGCTCTTGAATAGTAACGGTGCTGTTGTGGGTACTGGCTCTGTGCTGCACCGTGAGTCGAGTACTGATCCGGCTACGCTGCGGATCAGAATGAACCCCCTCTATCCCTCGTATTCCGTTGCCACCGTCCGAGCAACCCTGCTCGACCCGGCTGGCGAAAAGCTTATCGCACAGGAGTTCGCTGCTCAGGAGCTAGTGAGCAACCAAATGCGCTGGTCTCTTACGCTCTTCCTGGTGCTCCTCCTCTTAGCTGGGATTGTTGCCGTACTCCTCTACATCGCCCGCCGCCGCAAAATTGTGCAGGTGCTCGGCCTTTCACTCGGCATATTTGTAGCTGGCCTTTTTGTTACCACCGTTAGCGCTGCAAGTATCTGGTACTGCTACGTGCAGAACAGCTTTTGGGTAGACGCTAACCCGCCTATTAATGCGTTTGGGTATGGAGATGTATTTTTTACTGGCTGTGGGGAATCTAACAAAGATCGCGTTGATTGCAACCCTGCAAGATTTGGCGAA
>CALBLZ010000184.1 GCA_937895715.1 uncultured Candidatus Berkelbacteria bacterium | reverse complement strand
GCTCAAGGCATTGGCCTGGCCGCCCCACAGATAGGCAAGGGTATCTCCCTCTGCATTCTCGAGTATATCGACCCAGAAGATGGCGTGCTCATTCCACGCACTGTCCTCATAAACCCCCGGATTACCTGGCACAGCAAGCGCACGTGTAAAGAAGAAGAAGCATGCCTGTCGATTCCCGGCGTACTCGGCACCATCAAGCGGCCCGAACGCGTGCGCGTAAAGGCACTTAACGAGTACGGCCAGCCGATCGAGATCGAAGCTGACGACATTTTTGCCCGCGCCTTGCAACACGAGATAGACCACCTGAACGGTGTTCTTTTTACGTCATACATTCCAAAGTCCCAGCTTCGCCAGCGCACCACACCAGATTACCCACGCGTAACCGGCGATGTTTAAGCCTAAAGACTACCCATTTATCTTGTTTGGATCAGATCCACTCGGCCCGGTAGTGCTTCGAACACTCGAAATGGCCGACTGCGCTCCGACTCTCTATATTTCTGACAAGAAGCTTACACTCGACGAGCAGCTCGATTTGGTTGAACAGTACAAGATCAGCTTCATTCTAGTAGCTGGGTACGGCCGCATTCTTAAACAGGCGCTGCTCGACAGTGTCGCCGGGCAGGTTCTTAACATTCATCCTTCACTTCTCCCTGAGTACCGTGGTCCGGCGCCGGTAGTGCAAACCATTCTTGATGGAGCAACCGAAACTGGCGTAACGGTAATCGAACTTGACGCTCAGGTTGACCACGGACCAGTGCTCGCCCAGGAAAACTACCCGTTACGAGGCAATGAAACTCCAAGCGAGCTCTACGAAATTCTCGGCGACCGTGGTGCCCGGATGTTCCTAGATGTTATCGAGGATTACTTGAACGATGAGCTCGACATGCTCCCCCAAAACCACGACGACGCCTCCTTCACCCATTTCGTAAAGAAAGAAGATGGTCTTTTGCTTCCTGAAAAGGAGAGTGCTGTGGATATGGAACGCAAAATCCGTGCCTACGCTGGCTGGCCTAGCGCCTGGCTCATGCATGAGGAAAAGCGACTGATTATTCACAAAGCTCACATCGGTTCCAACGGAGAACTGGTTCCGACCGAGGTTCAACCTGAAAACGGCAAGCGCATGAGCTTCGAGGCATACGCTTCTGGACAGCGCCTCAAGCCAACTGCACTTGCCCAGGCACTACACCTGAACTAGCGACTAGACACCAGAATGCGCTTCTGGTACAGTACGTGGAGCAAATAGCCTTCTATTTTTTATTGGAATTCACGCCCCGCAATCATGCTCGTTATTCGCCTCACCCGCACCGGTAAAGCTCACGATCCGCACTATCGTATTGTTGTGCAAGAAAAGCGTTCAAAGCTGAACGGCAAATCTATCGATATCGTCGGTCACTACCACCCAGCTCACCCTGGCAAGCAGCTCGTTGTAGACCAAGATAAGGTTCGCATGTGGCTTGCTAAAGGTGCCCAGTCCTCCGATACCGTTACCAACCTCCTTGTAAAGGTAGGCGTTCTCGACGCATCAAAGAAGGTACACAACTTCTACACACCAAAGCCTAAAGAAGACGCTCCGGCTGCCGAAAAGGCTCCTGCAGTAGCTGCCGAAGTCCCAGAAGAGGTTATGGAAGAGGCCGCAGTTGCAGAGGAAGTCGCTGTTGCCGAGGAAGCTGCTACCGAGACCGAAGCTGAAGAAGACGTCACAGCTGAAGAAGCAACTCCAGAAGAAGATACAAAGGAAGAAGACGCTGCAGCTCCAGCAGACGACACCGAAGTAGCCGAAGAAGCTACACCCGAAACAGAAGAAAAGGTCGCCTAAATCCGCTCTGGAAAGCCTTCTATATTGCGCTCAGGTTATACGGCACGTATACTCAAAGTAATCTAGCCGTAGTAATCAGGCATGGCCGATAAGAAGCACTTTGATCAAGAATTTGTCGAGTTTGTTGTTTCCTCGATCGTCGATCACCCGGAAGATGTAAAAACTGAGCGCATTGTGGACGACATGGGAACTCTCATCTCCCTCCACGTGAACGCAGCTGATATGTCCACCATCATTGGTAAAGAAGGTCGCACCGCGAAAGCACTGCGCACTATCCTACGAGTCCTTGGAGCAAAGCACAACGAGCGCACTAACCTGAAAATCATCGAGCCAGAAGGTGGCAAAGGCTACACCCCTCGCGACATGCGCGACGACGCCCCAATGGCCGATGAAGCCCCCGGTACCGACTCACTCGCCGACGCCCTCAAAGACATTCCCCACGACGAACTAGCCTAACAGCACAAACCACCGCCCTCCGGGGCGGTTTTTTGGTGTACACCCTTCTTACTATGAGGTTTTTCTGCTAGCATGCGTGAAATGCGATTCGACATTATTACCCTATTCCCCGAAATGCTCGCCGAGGTGCTCAACACCTCGATTTTAAAGCGCGCTCAATCTGCTGGCCACGTGCAGGTAGAGCTGCATAACCTGCGAGACTACAGCACCGATAAGCACCGCACCGTCGACGATACTCCGTACGGCGGAGGGGCCGGTATGCTGCTTAAGGTTGATGTGCTCGTTGCCTGCCTCGAAGCGGTAACTGCAGAACTGGATGAAGCGAAGGTTGGACCAAAACGTCAAAGCATCCTCCTCTGCCCTCAAGGGGCTCGGTTTACGCAAGTAACTACTGAAGAGCTATCTACCAACTACGAGCAGATCACTCTCATCTGTGGCCACTACGAAGGCTTCGACGAGCGTATTCGCAGCTTCGTTGACCGCGAGATTTCCATCGGCGACTTTGTACTCACCGGAGGTGAGCTGCCAGCTCTCACCATTGTCGATGCCGTGAGTCGTCTTGTGCCGGGTGTTATTACCGAAACTTCACCAGAAGAAGAAAGCCACAGCCTCATCGACCCTGAAACTGGCGAGCGCCTCCTTGAGTATCCTCACTACACCCGGCCAGCAGAATTCCGTGGTGAGAGCGTACCTGATGTCCTTATTTCAGGTAACCACGCCGCAATCGCAGCGTGGCGTCTCGAGCAGGCCCGAAAACGCACCAATCCGCGCTAGAGCTGTCGCACATGCGCGCCGTAGAGGCGGTGTACCAAGATTGATCTACCAAGCAGCACCAAAAGCAAGAAGACTCCCGTGCCGTACCCAATCCCCTGGGTACGTTCTCGTTTCTCTTGCGTATCAACAAACCAGTCAAGCGATTTGAGAAGCTTGTTAAACCACGTCGCTTCAACCACAACGTCCGTGCGGCCGAGTGGCTCAGCTATAACCTTAGATTCGTCTACCGGCGCAGGTGTCGCCTCTACTGTAGCAACGGGTTCTGGGGTAGCCTCCTCTGGAGCTGCAGTTGCGCCAGGAGAAGGAGTTGAAGTGGGCTTAGGTGTAGCTTTCTTCACCGTGCCTCCAGTTGTTCCGCCTGTGGAACCGCCAGTTGTTGAACCGCCAGTTGTGCCCCCTCCTGTTGTTCCGCCTGTGTCACCACCACCAGTTGCGCCTCCTCCTGTTGTTCCGCCTGTGTCTCCACCTCCACTCGTTGGTGGCGGTGGTGGCGGAATCACTTCGAGCACCAGAATATCATCAGGAACAGTCAGGCTGAAGGTTCCTGTTGTAAAGGTTTGCTGAGGAGCGGTGCTCAATCGCGGTCGGTACACCTTTACTGAACTAATCGCATCAGTAATGGTTACCGTGCTCGCCACACTTTGATCGGCGTCGGTAATGGTAATTGCCTCGTTGCGTACCACGATGTAGTAGTTCCCATTAGTTTTTCGAAATAGTGTTGAGCGCAGGCCCGATGTCCCACCTCCTGTTTTGGTAATTGAATATGAAAGTGGCACCGGATTAATTGTCACCCCAGGCGCCTCCTCGAGAAGATCTATAAGGTTCTTGAGTGCGGTAAAGCTGGGCTTCACAGTTCCGTCAGAATTAATGAGACCAAAATGTTGCTCGCGTGGGGTAGCGGCCTGCTGTTCGTCAAAGAGCTCATATAGCACAACGTAGGGATGACCCCTATCGTATAAATCAAAGAGGCCGCGCAGCGTCATTTTCGCAATTTGCAGCTCACTGTGAATAATGCTTGCTGACATATCGTAGACGCTTGACCCAGTCTCAGTAGTCCAGATTGGTTTTCCAGTAAAGAAACCTTCAACTGGGGCAAGTACCGTAGCATTGATAGCTGGAGTATCTAGGCACCAGGAGATTGGACGAGTTGTACAGTACACATGAGCATTACCAGCACCATACAAATTAGCTTGCCCTTGTAAGTAAGTAAGCAGGGTAGAACCGCCGTATGGAATACCAGCAAAATCCTTTACGTGCACAAATGAAGGTCCGATTATCGGGATATTCCTAGTAACAGACGAGCTTTGCAGCGCATTGTAGAGGTCTTGGGTTTGGGTATGTATGAGACCTGGCCAATCACCGCTCTTTACAATTGATTTTTCATACCAGGTGCCCGGGATAGCCGGATCGTCGACCGCTGACTGGCAAAATGCTTCAAAAGAAGCGCAGTGGTCAATTTCATTCGGCATTTCCACCGCCACTATCGGTATTGCAGGAATTGACTGCCCGATCAGTGGGCCGCAGGGCACCGTACCACCTTGAATCATGGCTACTAGCTTTGGTGTGAAGCAAGCATGGCTTGGGTAGCGACTATCGATAGCAACCCCCGCCTTAAAAAAATGTGTGGTTTGGATAAGACGAATCGGGAACCCGGTATCGGTACGCAAGCTTCCCATCTTTACCGCCATCGCCTTGAACTCACCGGGGCCTGAGCCAGTTGTTGTAACGTGGTCTCGAATTACGCGCACGCCAAGCTCACTCATCCGAGGCTTAATCACCGAGTTGAAGACATCAGAAAAATGACTATTCGTATTGTACGACTGGTAAAACAAATGAACATTCACACCGATCGCATCAACAAAGGAATCAGCCGAGCGAGGTGTTACGCCACTTGCAGCAAATGTGCGCGGTGTCGGTGCAGGCTCTGGCGCAGTGGCTACCTGCTGAGTTTTGGGTGCTGGCAAAAATGTAGCATATGCAGCGATAGCCAAAAACGCGAGCGCAGTGCAAAACAAAAAGCGGCCGAGCAGTTTCATAGCCACAGTATACCTAAGCTGGTTCGAAACGCCCAGAAAAATACTGTACAAAAACCGAACAAATCCGTACTATACAGGGTATGGACCCTCTCTTTCAGCTCGCTGCTCCATTCTCACCAACCGGCGACCAACCAACGGCAATCAAGCAGCTCACCGAAAACTTACAGGCTGGCGTTAAAAGCCAGGTACTACTTGGTGTAACAGGTTCTGGCAAAACCTTTACCATGGCCAATGTAATCAGCCAGCTAGAGCGCCCTACCCTGGTGCTTGCACACAATAAAACACTTGCCGCCCAGCTGTTCGCAGAGCTGCGCGAGTTCTTTCCAAACAACTCGGTACAGTATTTTGTTTCGTACTACGACTACTACCAGCCCGAGGCTTACATTCCCCGCTCCGATACCTACATTGCAAAAGAGGCTGACATCAACCAGGAGATCGAAAAGTTTCGCCACGCCACTACTCACGCTCTACTTACCAGGCGCGATGTAATAATTGTTGCGTCAGTTTCCTGCATCTATGGCTTGGGCTCCCCAGATTTGTACAAGGCTGCAAACTACACAATTCACCTCAAAGAAAAAATCGGGCGCCAGCAGCTTACTCGCAGGCTTACCGACATGCAGTACGAGCGCAACGATATCGATCTCCGCCGAGGGCGTTACAGCGTGCACGGCGACCGGATCACCATCTTTCCTGCCTACGACGATTTCCAAATTCGCCTCACCCAATTTGGCGACGAAATCGAAGAGATTCACCTGCTCGACCCAATCACAGGCAACAAGCTTAAAACCCTCGAAGAAATCGAGATCTTTCCGGCTAAACACTACATGACAAGCGAAGAAGATCGCCCGGCGATTTTAAGCCAGATTGAAACCGATCTCCACAACGAAGTGGCCACTCTTAAGGCCGCAGGCAAGCTGGTAGAAGCCCAGCGCCTACACGAGCGGGTCTCCTACGATCTCGAAATGATTCTTGCCACTGGCAGTGTGAACGGTATCGAAAATTACTCTCGCTACTTCGATAGGCGAGCTCCCGGAACCGCACCGTCTGTACTACTCGATTACTTCCCGAACGACTACCTGCTTATTGTTGATGAGTCACACATGACCATCCCCCAGATTGGCGGCATGTACAACGGTGACCGCGCCCGCAAAGGAACCCTTGTCGATTACGGTTTCCGGTTGCAAGCTGCCCGCGATAACCGCCCTCTCACCTTCGATGAGTTCCGCGAACGACAGGGGCAAACTGTATATGTTTCAGCCACCCCTGCTCAGTGGGAACTCGAGCAAGCTAAAACCGAACAGCAGGAGCGCCGCATTCAAGGTAAACCTGCGTATGAGCCAGTGGCAGAGCAGCTAATCCGCCCAACTGGCATCCTCGACCCTGTAATTGTAATCAAGCCAACTGAGGGCCAGATCGCTGATCTGCTGGAGGAAATCAAAAAGCGCATTGCACTAGGACAGCGCGTGCTTGTGACCACACTCACTAAACGAATGGCAGAAGATGTTGCGGAATACATTTTGAGTCAAGGAATTCGCGTAAGCCACCTACACTCGGATATCGAAACACTTGAACGAACCGAAATCCTCCAAGATCTACGCCGCGGCACCTACGACGTTGTTGTAGGCATTAACCTTTTGCGAGAGGGCCTCGATTTGCCCGAGGTTAGCCTGGTGGCAATTCTCGACGCCGATAAAGAAGGTTTCCTGCGCTCTGCCACATCACTCACCCAAACCATTGGTCGAGCCGCCCGTCACCCAGATGGACAGGTAATTATGTATGCCGACCGAATTACCAAGTCTATGCAGTACGCTATCGACGAAACTGCACGGCGGCGCACTACTCAGGAATCCTACAACACCGAACACGGTATTGTGCCGCAGCTCATGAATAAAAAAATTGGTGTTGCTCTGCCAACAGAAGCCCAGCGCGAACTCGAACAGGGCCGCGGCAGCTACAAAAAGATGTCAGCCGTCCAGCGCGCCAACTACCTCGAGGAGCTTAAAGAACAGATGCGCCAAGCCGCTCTTCAACTCGATTACGAACGCGCCGCCGAAATCCGCGACGAGATAAAACGTCTGCAGGAGAGGTAAGATTCTTGCTCTGTATACAAGAGCAGGCAAATTCAGCGTACTATAGTTGTAAATCTCCACTAGCTTTCACTA
>CALBLZ010000182.1 GCA_937895715.1 uncultured Candidatus Berkelbacteria bacterium | reverse complement strand
GGGAGCATGAGTAGGTATTAGTCTTTCTTGTACTATACCAAGAATTTTTACGGAGCCTCTGCTAGGCTAGAAGTATGAACGTACAAATCAAGCGTATTTCTAAAGAGATACCACTTCCAGAATACAAGACAGCAGGCGCTGCTGCTTGTGATCTAGCGGCGCGCGAAGAAGTGACAATTGAACCAGGGAAAGTTGGACTTGTTCCACTCAATGTGGCAATCAAATTGCCTCCAGGACACTGGGGCCTGATGGCGCCACGGAGCTCCCTCCCAAAGCGGGGCGTAATGATGGCAAATAACGTTGGGATCTTTGATGAGGACTTCTGTGGAGATAGCGATGAGTACAAAACCTATCTGTTTAACTTCAGCGATACACCGGTAACGATTACGAAGGGAGAGCGGATACTACAGCTTATGATTCTTCCTCGGGAACTAATTACATTTACTGAGGTTGAAAGCCTCGGCACCACTGCTCGCGGTGGCTTTGGCACAACTGGTACCCACTAACAATCACTATGTACACACCCTCAAAAGATCTTCTGGATAAGTATGCCAAGGTGCTGATTAACTTTGCATTAAACAGTGGGGAAGGTGTGCGGCCTGGAGAAGTTGTGATGGTAAACGTTCCTGAGTCAGCTAAGCCAATGTATGTGCCGCTCCGAGACGCTGTGCTTGCAGGAGGTGGCTATCCGCTCATGCAGTTTCAACCAGACGATGTAGACATGGTTGGGTACTATGAGAAAGCTTCGGACGCACAGATAACATTCTTCCCAGCTACGTATTACCGGGGCATTGTCGATCAGGTAAGTCATACCGTCAGCATTATTGCTGAACATGACAAGTACGAGCTCTCGGGGGTAGAGCCGAGCAAGATTATGAAGCGGTCTAATGCCTTTAAGCCGTACATGGAGTGGCGCGATGAGAAAGAGGCAGCCGGTAAATTTACCTGGACCCTCGGTATGTACGGGACAGAGGCGATGGCAACAGACGTTGGGATGACTTGTGAAGAGTACTGGAATGAGATCGCCATTGCCTGCTATCTCGATCAGCCGGACCCGGTGAAAGCGTGGCAGAAACTCTTCCATGAGCTAGAGACACTTCGCACAAAGTTAAACTCACTTGAGATAGATTCAGTGCACGTTGCGGCGAAAGGGGTGGATGGTTTACCCGATACAGATCTGGTGGTGGGTATAGGTGAGAATCGACACTGGTTAGGGGGAAGTGGTCGCAATATTCCGAGTTACGAGTTGTTTATCTCACCAGACGCTCGCCGCACCGAGGGAACTATAGGCTTTAATGAGCCACTGTATCGTTACGGTAATCGGATATCGGGTATTTGGCTAAGGTTTGAAAAAGGAATCATTGTAGAGGCGCATGCCACCGAAAATGAGGCGTTACTCAAAGAAATGATTGCAAGCCCCAACGCAAATCGAATTGGCGAGTTCTCTCTAACTGACGGCGCCCACTCTCGGATTACCAAACCAATGGGAGAGACGTTATTTGATGAGAATATGGGAGGTCCTCAGGGAAACACGCATATAGCAGTTGGTAATGCCTACAAGGACTCCTTCCCAGGAGATGCGAGCACCATTACAAAGCCTGAGTGGGAGGCTATGGGATACAACGACTCACCCGTGCACACTGATATAATTTCCACCGCAAAACGCACGGTTACGGCAACCCTTAAAGATGGGACAAAAAAGATAATTTACGATAACGGCCACTTTACTCTCTAGAGCGTGGCAAGAATGATTGCAGCAAAGATAAACCGGTAGTAGGCAAAGGCAGCGAGACTACGTGTGCCGAGGTAGTTTAGGAGGAATCGGATAGTGTAGTAAGCAAAGATTCCGGCACTCAATGCTGCAACAAGGTAGAATACTGCAACCTCACCTGTTGGAAACTGCCCATCTTGGGCAAAGCTCATCATCCGCTTGATAATTGCGGCGGAGGTTACCGGGATTGCTAGTAAGAAGCTGTATCGAGCAGCGGTTTGACGTGACAAACCAGAGAACATTCCAATAGAAATCGTGGCACCTGAGCGTGAGACGCCCGGGATAAATGCGAGAATCTGAGCGAGGCCGGTAGCGAAAGCGGCCGGAGCTTTGAGTTCGCTGTGTGAGGGTAGCCGAGAACTATATTTTTCTGCAGCAAGCATAACAACGCCAAAGATGATTAAACTTGCAGCAATCACCGGACCACTGCGCACGGCATCAGTTTCGATGTAGGGCTCTGCGATTACTCCAGCGGCACCGACGAGTACGGTTACCCAAATTATCCACCACGGCAGGTTCTCGGAGTAGGTAAACTTCTTCTTGCCAGGAAGGCGGAGATTGCTAAAGGTTTCGACTAAGTCTTTGCGAAAAAACCAAACGATTGCAGCAACGGTACCGATATTCGTAAACAAATCAAAAGTAAGCCCGTAGGTTGCACTATCGAGTCCAAACCAGCGCTGGAACATGGCCATGTGGCCTGTAGAAGAAACCGGCAGGTACTCAGTAATACCCTGTACGGCACCAAGTATAATTGCTTCAAGGAAGGACAGTAGGTTCATGTGGAGCACTAAGGATGGCTGGATCAGAGAGAATGCGCTCAGCGTCGGCTATCGTCTTAACACTAGAGAGTTGCATCCTCACCAGCTTAGCTCCCGGAAAACCCTTTGTATACTCAAGAAGGTGGCGACGGATTCGTAAAAAGCCCATATCACCGAAGAGGGTATGAAGGTAACGAGAGTGCTCTAGGGCTACTGCAATACGCTCCTCAGGCGTTGCCACGCTGCCTGCAAATACCCAGGGATTGCCAATTGAGCTGCGGCCGATCAGAGCGCCGTCTAGGCTGTGTTGTAAGATTTTTTCATGTGCCTGCTCAACCGTGTCTAGGTCGCCATTACCAAGCACGAGGGTTCGGCCTCCGCGATCTCGATGGGCACGAACCAACGCTGCTCCTTTGCCTATCTCATCCCAGTCAGCGAGCCCAGTGTAGAGCTGTTTAAGTGTTCGCCCGTGGAGTGTAAGGGTGGCGGGGTTTAGTTCGAGGAGGTGTGACACCCACTCCTCGGTTACCGGTACGTCGTAGCCAATACGGGTTTTTATTGAGACGGGTAACTCTTCTCGTTTACCCATGGCACGGCCAGCAAATCGCTCGTCAATCTTTTGAATTAAACCTGGTGGAACGCCAAGATCCCGGAGTTCTACTCCATCGGCCCAAGCCTTGGTTCCGGCCACAGTTTGACGGTAGATTTCTTTTGCCCGTTCAGGGTCGCGAATCAGGGCAGCCCCCGCACCACGCTGCGCAACGTTTTTAGCGGGACAGCCCATGTTGATGTCGATGCCGTCGAACCCCAAGGCAGAGGTAAGCACTCCTGCGATATAAAATGCAGTTGGGTCAGCTCCAAATACCTGGGCCACAACTGGCCGCTCGGATTCGTCGTAGTAGAAATCCTCGAGCAAACGAATTGCTCCAGCTCGGAGTCCTTCTACTGCAGTGAATTCGGTAAACACAACAGCAGGGCGGCCATACTTTGCCGTAATGTAACGACAGGCAGCGTCAGTAACGCCGTCCATAGGAGATAAACCAATGATCGGGCGCAGGAGTGAATCCCAGAAAGATGTGTTCACAAATATGTTTGGTAATCGAGGGGAGTTGTGCTCTTTAGTCGCTCA
>CALBLZ010000181.1 GCA_937895715.1 uncultured Candidatus Berkelbacteria bacterium | reverse complement strand
CCGGTGTAGTGGTGAAATGCGTAGATATCGGGAGGAACACCAGTGGCGAAGGCGACCTTCTGGGATGTTCCTGACGCTCAGACGCGAAGGCTAGGGTAGCAAACGGGATTAGAGACCCCGGTAGTCCTAGCAGTAAACGATGTAGACTTGGTGTCGGTGGGTTAAAAACCATCGGTATCGAAGCTAACGCGATAAGTCTACCGCCTGGGGACTACGGCCGCAAGGTTAAAACTCAAAGGAATTGACGGGGGCCCGCACAAGCAGCGGAGCGTGTGGTTTAATTCGATGTTACACGAAGAACCTTACCAGGGTTTGACATACAGGTGGTAGGAAACCGAAAGGTGACCGACCCTTCGGGGAGCTTGTACAGGTGCTGCATGGCTGTCGTCAGCTCGTGTCGTGAGATGTTCGGTTAAGTCCGCTAACGAGCGCAACCCTCGCTGCGTGTTACAAGTGTCACGCGGGACCGCCGGTATCAAGCCGGAGGAAGGTGGGGATGACGTCAAGTCAGCATGGCCTTTATGTCTGGGGCTACACACACGCTACAATGGTCGGTACAACGGGTCGCTAAGCCGCGAGGTAGAGCCAATCCCCAAAGCCGGCCTCAGTTCAGATCATAGGCTGCAACTCGCCTGTGTGAAGTCGGAGTTGCTAGTAAACGCGCGTCAGCTATAGTGCGTTGAATACGTTCTCGGGCCTTGTACACACCGCCCGTCACGTCATGGGAGCTGGTAACACCTGAAGCCGGTAGCCTAACCGTAAGGAGGGCGCTGTCGAAGGTGGTGCTGGTGACTGGGACGAAGTCGTAACAAGGTAGGAGTACCGGAAGGTGCGCCTGGATCACCTCCTTTCTAGAGTTTGAGTCCCCGCTTTCGAGCGGAATACTCACAAAAATCCTTTTGGCGCGGTGCTAAAAGGTGGCAGGAAATCTGCTTCCTATCACTTCTCAGTTGTTGAGGTCTGGATGCCACGGGCTTGTAGCTCAGTTGGTTAGAGCACTGTGCTGATAACGCAGGGGTCACAGGTTCGAATCCTGTCAAGCCCACAACCCAGTTCGTATCCTGGGGATGTAGCTCAGCGGGAGAGCAGCGCCTTTGCAAGGCGAAGGTCACGGGTTCAAATCCCGTCATCTCCACTGAGACTGCAAAACAACGAGGAAAAGTTTGGTAGAGAGAAACAGCAAAGCTTAAATCCAGTTTTTATCCATCGCATGGCTTTATCGGCCCGGCGATGAGCCGGGTCGCTTTGTCTCTACAATCAAAAAAGAATATCTTTGAAGGGTGACCGATGCCCTTGAGCAATCTCCAGAGCATCGTTTACCAATCAAATGGTGAATTTGTACCTTGACAACTGAATAGTAACTGATGATGTAGGCCAAAGTAATTTGAAGTAAGAAAAAGTATCAATTTCTCCGTATCACGTGGAGAAGCTACTAAGAGCTTATGGTGAATGCCTTGGCGCCAAGTGCCGATGAAGGACGTGGGAAACTGCGATAAGCTCGGGCGAGCCGTTAACAGGCGACCGAACCCGAGATCTCCGAATGGGGAAACCCACTACAGCGAACCTGTAGTATCTTACGCAACTAACACAGTGTAAGAAGGGAACCTGGGGAACTGAAACATCTAAGTACCCAGAGGAAAAGAGATTATTCCCCTAGTAGTGGCGAGCGAACGGGGAACAGCCCAAACCATTCCGGCTTGCCGGAGTGGGGTTGTAGGACCTGACAATAAGAGTTACAAATCGATCGGTTAGTGGAAAGGTGTGGGACAGCCTGCCAAAGAGGGTAATAGCCCCGTACACGAAAACTGATTGACTCTGTTGGGTATCCTGAGTACTGCCGGGCACGCTAATCCGGCAGGAATCTGGGGAGTCCACTCTCCAAGGCTAAATACACTTGGCGACCGATAGTGAACAAGTACCGTGAGGGAAAGGTGAAAAGTACCCCTGTTAGGGGAGTGAAATAGAACCTGAAACCGTAAGCTTACAAGCAGTTGGAGGGCTAATGGCGTGTCGGTGCTCTGGTGAAAGCCAGGTGCGCGGCGCTAGGCCTGACAGCGTGCCTCTTGGAGAATGAGCCTGCGAGTTAATCTCAGTGGCGAGGTTAAGGGAGTGACACCCGAAGCCGTAGCGAAAGCGAGTCTGAATAGGGCGCATAGTCGCTGGGATTAGGCCCGAAACCTGGTGAGCTACCCATGGGCAGGGTGAAGCGAGTCTAAACGCTCGTGGAGGCCCGAACCTACTAACGTTGCAAAGTTAGGGGATGACCTGTGGGTAGAGGTGATATGCCAATCGAACTAGGAGATAGCTGGTTCTCCCCGAAATAGCTTTAGGGCTAGCGTCATGCGTTTAGTACTGGAGGTACAGCACTGAATGGGCTATGGGGCTTACAGCTTACAGAACCCAATCAAACTCGGAATGCCAGTACTCCATAGCATGGCAGTCGGACTCCGGGAGATGAGTTTCGGGGTCGAAAGGGAAACAGCCCAGATCATCGGCTAAGGTCCTCAAATCTATGCTAAGTGGGAAACGAGGTGAGGTTACTTGAACAACCAGGAGGTTGGCTTAGAAGCAGCCACCCTTTAAAAAGTGCGTAATAGCTTACTGGTCTAGTGACCTTGCGCGGAAAACTTAACGGGGCTAAGCATAGTACCGAAGCCATGGGTCTCAACATTTGTTGGGGCGGTAGGGGAGCGTTCTGTCAGCAGTGAAGGTCGATCGTAAGGGCGACTGGAGCGGACAGAAGTGAGAATGCAGGCATGAGTAGCGTATAAACACGTGAGAACCGTGTTCGCCGTAAATCTAAGGTTTCCGACGCCAGGTCATTCCGCGTCGGGTTAGTCGAGACCTTAGCCGAGGCCGAAAGGCGTAGGTGATGGACATCCGGTCAACATTCCGGAACCGTCTGGATGGAGTGATGTGGGGACGCAACGAGGTAGGTCAGCCTCCGATTGGTTGTGGAGGTGCGATCCGTTTAGGTGTTGAGACCGGTAGGCAAATCCGCCGGTTGAGCTGAGACGAGAGCGAGCCCTTGAGGTGAAGTGACTGAGCCTTATTGCCAAGAAAAGCCACTAAACGTTGATATCCAGACGCTCGTACCGCAAACCGACACTGGTAGATGGGTAGAGTATACCAAGGCGAACGGGAGAACTATCGTTAAGGAACTAGGCAACATGACCCCGTAACTTCGGGAGAAGGGGTGCCCACGCAAGTGGGTCGCAGTGAAATGGTTCTAGTGACTGGTTAACAAAACCACAGGTCTCTGCTAAGCCGTAAGGCGATGTATAGGGGCTGACGCGTGCCCAGTGCCGGAAGGTTAAGGGGAGAGGTTAGGCGCAAGCCGAAGCTTTGAACCGAAGCCCCGGTGAACGGCGGCCGTAACTATAACGGTCCTAAGGTAGCGAAATTCCTTGTCGGGTAAGTTCCGACCCGCACGAACGGCGTAACAACTAGAACACTGTCTCAACGAGGGACCCGGCGAAATTGAAATGGCTGTGAAGATGCGGCCTACCCGCAGCAGGACAAAAAGACCCCGTGGAGCTTTACTGCAGTTTGGCATTGCGTTTGGGTATCGTCTGTGTAGAATAGGTGGGAGGCTTTGAAGCTGGCGCGCTAGCGTCGGTGGAGCCACCGTTGAAATACCACCCTGATGATATTTAGACCCTAACCTCGTTTCGTGGCGAGGGACCGTGCCAGATGGGCAGTTTGACTGGGGCGGTCGCCTCCTAAAAGGTAACGGAGGCGCCCAAAGG
>CALBLZ010000180.1 GCA_937895715.1 uncultured Candidatus Berkelbacteria bacterium | reverse complement strand
ATGCTATGTGCGGTAACCCTTCGACCTGATCACGTGAAGTATACTCTGTCACTTTTTGCAGCAACTCCCCCACTTTGTGTTCAGTCTGTTTTCCGACGCGGTCCGCAAAACATGTCCGGACATGCTCAGATACCCAGGAAGCAAAGCGTAGATTGTCGGTTATTACCTCAAGAAACTCTGCCGGACGAATAGCGGCTCTCTTTAGGTGACCAATGCGCTGTATCGCGTCATCAGCGTAGGTATACCCTTGTTCTGGATGTTCCTTACGGAGCTGATCTGTCGCGGGGAGCTCAGCAATTAACTCGGTAATTATCTGGGCACGGCCGAGCTCATCAATAGCTTGGGGGTGCGCACCGTTATAAAAATACTGCGGGAAGCGATTTATTATTTCAGTTCCAAAACTATGGAAGGTAAAAATTCCTACCTGATATGCATCTGCCCCAATCAGCTGGGTGAGCCGTCGGCGCATCGTAGTGGCAGCAGAATCTGTAAAGGTTAGACACAGAATATTGCGTGGCACCATATCGGTTTGTAACAAGATGTTTGCCACCCGAACACTGAGGAGCTCAGTTTTTCCTGAGCCAGGACCAGCAACTACAAGGAGAGGGCCCTCAATTGTATCAACCGCCCGTTTCTGGGCAGCGTTAAGGAGGGCGTACCTGGCACTGAAGTCACTTTGCATACCTTAAGGGTACAGGACTAGGCTATACGACGCAATCTTGGCTCTCTGAGCCAAATAGTCACCAGTAGGGTACAAACAGTTAGTCCGATAATTAGGATTGTCTGACGTTCTCCCACCTTTTCGGCAAGCCACCCCGCCAAGAGTGAGGCAAAGGGCATTACGCCGAAAATCACGAGGCTGTGCATGCTCATGATGCGCCCTCGAAGCAGGTTGGGAGTTCGATCAATCATTACTGAAACATCAGTATCTATCAGAATCATCCGCACGAAGTAGAGCATTGCTAACCCGAGCATTGCATAGAGTAAATCAGGCGCCACCGCAAAAGCCGTAAGGGCAAGTGGCAGGTATAACACTCCAATGAACAGAATCCTTCCACGGAACTTAAAGTGGGAAAGTGCTGCAATAGCAAAGGCTCCGATGAGGGCACCCGCCCCCTTGGCTGACTGTAGTAAGCCATTTGTTGTAGCGTCACCATTCAAGACGGTTACCGACCAAGCCGGTAGCAAGGTTATCAGGCTCTGGTCCATGACCACCAGAAGGCTAACCATTGCGAGCAAAACTACAACCATCCTGTTCTTCTTCATGAAATAGAAGAGTTCCGCCAGGTCAGCCGACACGGTATGGCTTGTAACTGGATGAAACTTTAGGCCGCGCATTCTAATGAGCGCGACTATCACAGCAACAAACGAGATACCGTTAATCAAAAAGCACCAGGCCGGGCCGAAGAGTGCAAACACCACCCCAGCGGCGGCTGGACCGGTTGCCATGCTCAGATTGTAAAGCACAGAATTGAGAGCGATGGCATTAGTTGCATCCTTAGCGTTAACCATCTCGATAATGAATGATTTACGACAGGGCGCATCAAAGGCATTTGCGACACCGTTCAAGATACCGATTACAAACACATGCCAGACCTCCACCTCTCCAGAAAACGTTAGGTAGGCGAGCGCAAAGGCCAGTAGTGCCATAGACCCTTGGGTGAGAACCAACAACGAACGTCTATGCACTCGATCTGCATACACTCCCCCCAGTAGGGTAAGCAGCAAAGCTGGCACACCGGTTGCAAAACCCATATACCCCAAGTACAGCGATGATCCGGTAAGTTGGTACACAAGGAACCCGAGCGCGGTAATCTGCATCCAACTTCCAAACATAGAAATTGTCTGTCCGGTAAACCAGAGTCGGTAGTTGGGATACTTAAGTGAGGAGAATGTTTCGGATGCGCCCATGTACTTCTGAGTATACCGCAGGTCGCTCCTGGTGTGCAGCAGTACGTAGAGGGTGCGTGATTACACAGCTTTGCAGGCTGAGTCTTCGTCATCAATCCTTCCGTCGTAATCGTTGTCTAGCGCATCTGTACATGAGCCTGGAGAATCTCGTCCCTCAGCCTTAGGTATGCTGCGCAATGTGTAATCAGGCAGTATTCTCCACAGATTCTCGAACCAGACCAACGCCTGCTTTGCGGCATCCCCTTTTATTGCGAGGATATTCTCATCATTTTTCTGCGAACCCGCCACTGTCCAGTTGAGCGAGCCAAGTATTGTAAGCTCACCATCAATAATCCCCGTCTTTGCATGCATTTTTCCGCCCCAATTTTCTACTTTTACCTGCGCTCCTGCCTTTCGTAGGGCATGTACTGTGGCATGCGAGCGAGCTACCGCAGAGGCATCGAGTATTATTCGTACCTTCACTCCGGATTTTGCCTTTGCCTTAAGGATCTTTAGCACGTCTCGCTGGGTTAGATAGAATACCGCAAGGTCGATGCTACGCTCTGCTCGCTCCAGTGCAGGTATAACTACTTTTTCTAGTGGTGAGTCTTGGGGCGAAAAGTAGACACGCACCGTACCGACATCGGTTGGTACGGAAGTGTTTGGGAAAGATTGCTTGGACATACCAAATCTACCTTCTGCCATTTGTTGTAATTCCTGAATATAACGAGCGGCTACATCAGGACTCCACAGAATAAGGCCAAAGTTTACGTTGTAGCCACCGGTGCAGCTATCGCTCGCGTTAGCAGACCCTGTCCAGACTACTGCCGCATCGATCACTACAAATTTGTTGTGCATTATCGCTTGCACTGAACGCTTTGCATCTGTTGTAACATGCGCCAGCTGTGCTTGAAGCTTCTGTGTATCGGCATAGTAGCTCACCCCTTTCTCGTCGACATCAACCACCCCGGTGACAGATACACCCCGATGCTCAGCATCGGTAAGCGCTGTGAGTAAATCGGGCTGACCCCGCAGTCCATAGAGTGCAAAGTGTATGCTGACCCGAGCTTTCCGCAAGGCTGAAACGAGTTCGCGACAAACCTCCTCGGAGCATGCTGTGCTTGGATTACGGCCTGGGCCACTCGTTAAGAGCGAGGCATGTGCGACCCCTGGCAGCCAAAGACGGACCAGAATCACAAGACAAAGTATGGCGCTAATCATTCTCATGACCACATTCTGGCAAGTCTGGGTGAAATACATACTTAGTCCAGCCTAGCCGAAGCTGGACAAGTGAGAGCTGCACGCGAACAGATTGTAAGGTAGTATGGTGGTATGCACTATTGGCTATTCAAAAGTGAGCCTGACGCGTATTCCATCGATGACCTTTCTCGCGATGGCAAGGAAGCGTGGACGGGTGTACGCAACTACCTGGCGCGCAACTTTATGCGTGACAGCATGCAGGTTGGGGATAAGATTCTCTACTACCATTCAAGCACCACCCCTCCCGGAGTAGTGGGGTTAGCAGAAGTTGTAAGTGAACCCTACCCAGACCCAACCCAGTTTGATCAAAGCAGTGAGTACTTCGACCCAAAAGCCAAGCCAGAATCGCCTACCTGGATTTTAGTTGATATTGGATTCGTCGCTACATTTTCAAAAATCATCACACTCCAAGAACTGCGTGACACACCAGCCACAGCAGCAATGCGCGTATGCCAAAAAGGTAACCGCCTCTCAATTACTCCTGTTACCCAAACCGAGTACGAAGCTGTACTTTCTCTCGCACAATGAAATTTCTCCTTACGCCTCTCTTCACGGTAACAAGCACGAGCCGATTGGTTCTCTACAGCATCCCGTCTCTGTTGCTATTGGGAACGGTCGTTCTTCTTGGCTCCCTCCAAGTAAGTCAGGCTAAGCAGGCTGAGGAACTACAGCGGCGCGAGTTTTCGTATGCCTCATCTATACGAGGGCTACAAGCAACCCGTATAGCCAAAGAACAGACCCAGGCAGCTCAGCTAGCAGAACAACAGCGCTTAATTAAAGAGGCACTTGCCGCAACCCCCACCCCAACACCCACCCCAGAACCAACTCCTGCCCCCACCCCCACGCCTACGCCAAAAGCCACCGCAAAGGCGACGCCTAAGCCAACTCCAAAACCAACTCCAGCTCCTACCGCTGCACCAAGTGTATCGGCATCTACAACACATAGCCGGTACTACACATCAAACTTTGTGACCGATCGCGGTACGTTTTCTGGGCATGTAATGCAGTTTGAGCTTGGGCCAGGAAAAGTTAAGGTAATTACCGATACAGCTGCAGATACAGAATGCCTCGACCAGTGCCCGACGCTGTCTGTAGGCGATTACGTTAAGCGCTTCGGTGGTATTGCTGGGGTAAATGGCACATACTTTTGCCCACCTGATTACAGTACGTGTAACGGCCAAATAAATACGTTCATTTATAAGATTTTCAACCCTCGCCTCGGACGAGCAATCAACCGTGAAAACGGCAGCTGGGAGTGGGAACCGCTTGTCGCTTTTGATTCAGTTGGTAACTGGCGATACTTTAACCACTGGTACGACATTAGTGGGAGCACGTTCGATTTTTACTCTGGAATTAACCACTCCCCTCGCTTAGTTGTTAATAGCCAGAACGTTGCAGAGCAGCAGTCGCTTGATTCAAAGCAGAAGTCAAAAGCTACCCGAGCAGCGTTCGGATTAAAAGGAATGACACTCTATGTGGTGCATGTTTCCAATGCGAGTATTGTCGATCTCGCCTCAGTAATGATGTCGCTAGGTTCTGAGTACGCACTAAATCTCGACGCTGGCGGATCATCAGGCCTCTACTACAACGGAAAGTATAAGGTTGGACCAGGACGCACTGTGCCAAACGCGATCGTTTTTGTGGAGCAGTAACGTGCAATTTCTTGCTAGTATAAATGCACCCAACCAATTGGTATCACCATAAACCAGTAACACACCATTATGAAAGTTAGCACACCGTGGCAGGTTCTCGTCTTTACCGGAGTTGTATTTATTCTCGTTCGGCTCATCTTTGATCTGCTGCTCCCCCTCGGAATTGCCCTTGTTGTAGTGGGGTGTATCGCTTACCTGGTACAGACGCCGAAAACCCCACGCATTAAGCGCTAGGCTACTATAGCCGCTACCAAAAGAGCCACCTCCC
>CALBLZ010000179.1 GCA_937895715.1 uncultured Candidatus Berkelbacteria bacterium | reverse complement strand
TGCAGGCGCTACCACTGAAGATTTTGGAGATCTTGGCGCACCTGTTTCAGACCCAGCCCCTACATCAGCGCCTGCACCAACAGCAGTGGCAACAAAAGCGCCTGTGACTACAAAGGCTCCCGCAACACCAAAGCCAAACACTACCCCAGTCACTTCTACTCCAGCAGCATCAACCAGCACTCCCACTGAGAGCACTGCTCAACCGATCGCCTCTAACGAGCCTGTCGCAACGGAAGATTCAGGGCATAGTGGTGAGAGCGCGAGTACCCCATCACCAGAACCTACTCTGCCAGCTAGCGCAACACCTATCCCGGTCGCTACAGAATCTCCAGGAGTAATTAAGCGCGCCACAACGTATGTACGCAGTACCTGGCAATCTTTCTGGGACTGGGTGGCTAGTCTGTTCTAAATCGTATCCCAGGCAGCCCTTACAACTCCTTCAAATGTGCCTCAATTTCTGAACGGCGATCTTCCAGGAAAGGTGGTAGTGACAACTTCTCACCCAATGTATCGGGCGACTCGTCCGCTGCGAAACCCGGTCCATCGGTAGCAATCTCAAACAGGATGCCGTTGGAGATCCGGAAGTAGAGTGACGTAAAGTAGAACCGCTCAACCAACCCGGAGTTGCCAAGCCGCACCTGGTTAAGCATCTGGTGCCACTGCTCTAGTTCTCCCTCATCTTCTACACGAAATGCTACGTGATGCACTCCGCCCGCAAATGCCATCATCGGCGCACCCAAACGCTCAACAATGTGCACCTCTTTACCAGGGCCACCGCCATTCATTGCGTACACGTGTACGGTTTCACCATCTCGTTCAACACTTTGGTAGCTCGCACCCTTTTCGAATCCTAGAACACTCGTAAGTATCGTATTAATCAGCAGGAGCTCGGGTACAGCGAGTTGCACGGCATAGAAACCGCGAAGTGCGTATTCAGCTGGTACATCGGACCCATCCCAGACTTCACCTTCGAAAGGCGCATTTCCGTCGTCTACTAGCCCAAGCCGTTGCCCCTCAGCATCTTCAAAGAATAGGGCAGCCCGTTCGCCGAGTTTCTGTACGCCAGAATGCTGCACACCACGCTTAGTTAAGCGAGTCTGCCAAAACGCTAGCGCTTCAATGCTTGCAACTCGAAAGAGGGTGCGTAGAATTCCGTCGGTATCACCTACCCGCTTGCCAGACATTGGCCAATCAAAAAATGTAATATCCGTGCCGGGAGTGCCTTCTTTATCTGCATAGAACAGGTGGTACGCCGAGACGTCATCCTGGTTTACCGTCTTTTTTACTAACCGTAACCCAAGTACATCGCGGTAGAATACCAAGTTCTCTTTCGCCAAAGCCGTAACTGCGGTAACGTGGTGGAGTCCATGTAGTTTCATAGTCCAATAGTACCAGATGTCACCTGAATTCACCCATCGGTTTATACGCGGTTCTAACGCAGCGGCGCCTGTGCTTCTTTTGCTTCACGGAACTGGCGGAAACGAAGATTCTCTCCTGGGGTTGGGGGCTGAGCTGCTGCCCAGTGCCCACTTACTCAGTCCACGCGGTAAAGTACTCGAGCATGGGGTGCCTCGATTTTTCCGACGCCTCGACGAAGGAGTGTTTGATCTAGAAGATCTACGGCTCCGCACTACTGAGCTTGCAGCGTTTATAGAATATTCACGAACAACCTACGACCTACCGAACAATCCAATCTATGCCGTCGGCTACTCGAACGGTGCGAATATCGCTGCCAACCTCCTCCTCACCAATCCATCTGCCTTACAGGGGGCTGTCCTATTCCGCGCGATGCTCCCCGATCGGCCGTCTCACCCTATATCTCACAACCACACACCGGTTCTCATACTCTCTGGAGAACAGGACTCGATGATCCCGCCACAATCTGCGGAAGAACTTGCTCAGATTCTAATTCAAAGTGGAGCTGATGTTGCACAGGTATGGCAGGCAACAGGTCACTCCCTGATTCAAATTGATATTGACCGCGCCAAGGCATGGCTTTCCAGCACGCTCTAGACGAAACTAACCTAGCTCGACAGTGACCAGCTGCCACCCAGTTACGGTGGCTAGCATACATTTATTGAGAACATTTCCTGCTTGCTCTAAGGTAGTGCCCCTCGCCTAAAAGTTTGAGACACAATTGATTTTAGCAGAACGCGTTCTTTCTCCTTTACAGAAAGTGGAATCTTTGCTATTTTCTGCTAGCTTGTTCGCCACAGGGGCGACAAGGTGAATGTTATGAAGACCTCAATTGGACTTACAGATTCAATGACCATTGAATCTCTCGCAACCTCGGCGCTCAAGCTCGTGCTTGGCGTCCTCGACAAGTCAAAAGGCGAAGGAGTGCACCTCCGCGTCCAACACCGCGACCTTACCGAACAGAACACGGGCGAGGAATTCTCCGCTTTCATCGGCAAGATGACCGATGACGACAAGGAGCCTTGTTCCGAATACTCCGCGGAGAAAATCGGCCGTATGCGGGCGATCCCTGCCCACAAAACAAGTTGGGCGACCCGCTTGCCTGAGCATGGTATGTTCGGCGGAGGCATTGGCACTCCCAAGTTCTACATCGCCAGCTCGGGGTTATCCGAACATGGGGACGAAGCGGTTGACTTGGTGCTTTCGGTCGCTGCAGGGTGGCTGAGCGCCGACGAAGCGTTCGAAATCGCATACGGAACCGGGAACAACGTCTACATGTCCTTGATCATCCTCGACTCTGACGAGCTTGAGCGTGAGCAGGCTGACCTGGTTTCTCAGATCAAGCCCACCCCGTGGTGGACTGCACAGGCGCAGGCATCCGAAGGGGTGGTTATCGTCAAGCTCGCCCTGCTCGATGGTGTGGACGGAACAGCGGGGACGGTGTTCAGATCGTTCACGATTAAGTCAGTCGAAGAAGCCTTTACGCTCTTGGGCACTCCCGATCAGCTGATCGGCGTTACTCTTGATGAGGGAGCGTTCCTCGACGCTTTCGCTGAAGCTGCGCTACAGCGCACCGCGGAGCTGGTTGGCTCTATCAACGAGCAAGCGCTTAGCCTTTACGAGGACGCTCGCCGACCCAAGGGGCCAGACATCATCCTCTTGATCGTTGGTCAGCCGGGGGGCAAAGAAGCTCAGACTACTGAAGAGAGCGACGACGAGCAGTAAGTCCTCCCTACCCTTCCCGAACAAACGTGTAATGTTTGTTCGGGAAAAAACCAGAGTGATCACAGTGTGATACCTCTGGTTTTTTATTTGCACTACCTAGACCATTTTTACCGAACATGCTATAACCTTTTTACAGCTACAAGCTGGAGAGGCAATATGCAAGGGATAATCGGATGCGACGTAACTGTAGCTTCCATGTGGTCGGAGATGGACTCTTCGAACCCTAGGAAAGTGACGACCCAGATGGTACGTGGTGAACCATTCACAATCCTCAAGGAGCACGGCGTGTGGCTTCATGGAGAAGCGGCACACTACCCAGGGAAACCCGGATTCGTGCTACGCGACCACATCGGTCGAATCCCAACTGGCGAGTGGATCACAGGATCGAACATCGACCCCGCCGACTGGGCACTCGACCTGCTTGACACCCCCTATAAGTGGGGCGGCATGACGGAAGAGGGCATCGACTGCTCTGGGCTTGTACACCGGGCGTACCGGCAGCGAGGTGTCTTGATTCCTCGGGACGCCACTGACATTGAAGCCTACGGCACCCCCATCCGCTGGGAAGAGCTGGACTACGGTGACCTGATCACCTATGGCAGTGTCGACAAGCCGCTCGAGGGGCCTGCAACCCATATCGGGTTCTACATGCCAGATGGTGGCCTCTTCCATGCCGAGGGCAGGCGCCAGAAGATGGTTCTTCTAGAGGATGAACCCGACGAACTGAAGGCGAGGCGCCGTAAGGCAATCCGCATTCCGTTCTAGAAACACGCAGCGACCGCCCCACCTACCATAGTGAGGCGGTCGTTTACTTTTCCCCTTCTAAATCAGTTGGTATAGTTACTGCATGAAACAGGGAGTACCCGAACCACAAGCCGCACTCGATAGGATTGTTATCATTGAAAACAACGACCCGCTTGTTGATTTACGCAGTACCCCAAACTTGCTATTCCGCGACCTAGCAAACCATAACCCGGTTATTCCTTTTCTGCGCAAGCCAGTGGCTGACATGCTTGCGCAAGCTGCGGCCAAGTTGGCGCCTGATTTTCAGCTCATGGTTATATCTGCGTTACGCGATTTCACCCAGCAGCAGAGGATTTGGGATACCCACTATACGCGAAATAAAGCTGAGCACCCCGATTGGCCGGAGAGTGCTATACGTCGCCTTTGCAACAAATATGCCGCACCCACCGACCATCCTGCTCCACCTGGGCACACCACCGGCGGCGCTGTAGATGTTGTGCTGGTGCGACCAGATGGAAGCTACGTAGATATTGTTCCGCCTGATTTAGAGGACTGGTCACTGAGCTACACATTCACCAACAAAATTTCTCCAGAAACCCGCGTACTACGTATGCTCTTGCACGACACCATGATCGGAGTAGGGTTCTCTAACTGTCGTGATGAGTACTGGCACTACTCGTACGGCGACTCTGGTTGGGCAGTGCGCACCGGTAAAAAAGAGTGCATGTACGGTGTCGCTACACCTCCTATCCTAGGTTAACCAGGATTACAACCGTCCCCCACGGATCAGTCAGAATTTGCTCACCCTTTGATTCATCACTTTTCATACGTTTGCATACTTCTGCATATACATCCCTACGCATAAGAATAGTAACCGAGATTAGTCCTAGGCTCTTGTTATTCCTCACCAGTGCCCCGGCGCTTTCCCAAGTGTTTATACCAATATGGTGATGATACCCTTCGTAAGCAAAGAACCGAGCGGTCGGCATGCTGAGCATTGTAGTAAACCCCAGCGCATCGCCGTAGAACTCACTTGCGCCTGCAATATTCCCAACCTTTAGGTGAATATGTCCGACTGCAACTTCCCCAACAGCTTCAGGGTTAAAGTGACGGCGGATAAACTGTTCGCTATCAAGCGACTCACTCCCCATTACTAAGGATCCATTACTCGTTGGCCATAGCTCTCTAGGACGGTCGTAGTAGAGCTCCACACCATTACCTTCGGGGTCAACAAAGTAGAAGGCCTCTGTAACCAAATGATCTGAACTTCCTTGAAAAAGCTGAGGAGCGGACTTTAGGAGCCGGGCCAGTACAGTAGCCAGGTGAGCTTGGCTACTGAATACCAGTGCCAGGTGATACAGTCCTGCCTCAGAAGGAGCGGCTGGAAGCGCAGTAGGATCTTCGTGAAAACGAAGGAGCGGTGTCCCGTTCCACCCCAGCACCAGCACCCGCTTCGTTCGTCCAATTTCCTGAAGCCCAATCAGTGCTCTATAAAAAGAAGCTGCCTGCGTCAGGTCGCGCACACGTAGTTCAATGAGGCCTAACTTAATAGATGGGAGATCTTTTTTCATACGCAGTGTATATATTGACAGATTAGACTGATACGGGTACACTTGTCGAGCGTTCTTGTGGCCCTGCTACGAGAAGGAGTTATCGACATCATGAAATCTGAATTCACAACCACTTGGCTCAGCGGCGAGCCCACGCCCAGAATCTCAACGGTCAGCACAGACCCTGATAGGGCTCTGTTGAGCCTTGCTCTGCAACAGCCCGATATCATCATCAGAGGAGTTGAACCCTTAATCGTCACAGCACACGTGCTCCTGCGTTCCCAGCAGCAGCGGGGAAGCTTCGAGATTTTGTGGCATGAAGGAAAGGTCTTCAATGCGGCTGACGACAGTGACAAGCTCCCTGAAATCTCCTTCGCTGAGGCTGTGGAGCTTTCAGGAGCATGCATTCCCTGGAAGAACATTTCTGAGATCTGCCCAAGAGGATCCACCCTCGAGTCGGTGCATTTCTCACCCGCACCAAAAGATCCCTCTTCTATGCTCGTCATAGTCGACATGCTGCACGTCGCCGACCCCAACGGCGACCACGGAGGCAACTTCCTGCTAGGCCTGAACGGCCTCCCCACCCTAGTTGCCATCGCCCTCGGCGACACGGTAGTCGCCTAGCCCCTTCAAAAAGGGCCACATAAGAACCCGACCGCGCAAACGCGCAGCCGGGTTCTTACTTTTTTGCTACACTACGCTCATGCGTATCCCTCTCTACATTGACCTCGACGACACCCTCCTCGATAACGTCGCTGTTAAGGCTCGTATCTCGAGCCTGCTTCATTTTGTTGGTCTTGATCCAGACGCAACTCCCGGCTCGTTCAATGCGTGCAAAACTATTACCGGCTTCTACACACCTAAGAGCCACTTGCAGCACCTTGGGGCATCGGATGAACAGATTGCTGTGTTTGAACAGAGCTGGCTACAGGAAGCACCAAAACTCCAAGAGTTTCTCTTCCCTTCGGCGGTGCAATATCTAGAGTCAATTGATTGTGAAAAGTTTTCACCTATGATTCTGACCCTTGGCGACTTGGCCTACCAAGAGTACAAGGTTGTGAACCTTGGTATCGCTCACTTTTTTGATGCAATTCACATTACCACCCAGCCAAAATACAAGTACTTACAAAACCTCCACGCCACTAAAGATGTGTTCTACGTAGTAGAGGATCGAGAAGATTGCCGACTTGAGATTGCCACAGCATTTCCAAATTCCAAGCTGTACG
>CALBLZ010000178.1 GCA_937895715.1 uncultured Candidatus Berkelbacteria bacterium | reverse complement strand
TCTGCTTTTTCTTTATTATAAATCTCGCCGTAACGGGCAAATTCGTCTTCTACTGTGCCTCCAACCGGGGCTTCTGCGATGCTTGTCATGGTGTGACTTACTAGAGTGCTAACTGAAGTTACACTTAGTGTAGCAGTAATGTAAGCTCTGAAAACAGCTTCAACACAACGCTATACACAGATCAAACTCGACTCTCACACGAGCAACTACTGAGCAACTTTTGGTGTCTTAAGGTTGAAGGAAGAAACAGCTTCATATGCCGCGTCGTTCTCACCATATAGCCGAACAACCAACGCATTATCGCCTTCACGCAGCTCACTCTTGTGAATCACAATTGGGTAGATCAGTATCCCTGCACTCCGCAGTACCCGCCTGAACACACCCTCAGGGTACCCCTCGAGACTACGACGTAGTTCACCATTCACCAGCACATCGGCTCGGTTTACTGAAACACGACCAAAGAGAACAATATAGGTCCGAAGATCATCTCGCACAAACCGCCTTCCGTACGAATACCGCAACGGAACTTGGGTAAAGCTTGTTGCCGCTAAATTTGGTGTCGTCGTGCCGCTAGCTGAAGTATCAGGGATACTCGTCTGGTCTTGCGTAACGGGCTGTGATGCTACACCTGAACCACCACTCATTGACTCTGTGCTACCTCCTGGACCTTGCGTAGATCCTGTGCCTGCAGAAGAAGTCTCCCGAGTGTCTGCTGTAGTCGGGGGGCTTGTAGTGGGCACTCCCGACGTCACACTTGGTGACGCTCCAGCTGCACGACCGTCTGTTGCAATACTCGGTGAGGACTCTGTCGGCTTTGTGCCTGGAGCAAGACTTGCTGCAGGAGTTGGGCTAGCTTTTTTTGTTGGTGTGGGCGTTGGGGTGGGTGTAGGAGTAGGTTTAGGTGTAGACGTAGGTGTGGGCGTTGGGGTGGGTGTAGGAGTAGGTGTTGGCTGCTTAGTTGAGCCCGGAATCGCCTCTGGGCCGGGGTAGGAGGGAAGTGAGCCTGAGGTATAGGGTGAAACAAGTGGATCACCAATCACAATATCCTTCCAGCGCAAGCTTGAGGAGGCCATGTAGAATGACTCTGCAAGCGTGTACCCATCAGTGTACCTACCCATCATAATTACTGGATTCGCAATAGCACTAAGGTAGGGTTCTGCAACGTAGCCCTTGACCCCCGTAACCCCATTCTTAATAAGAACATTGATCAAACTCTGTCCTGCGGGCGAGCCATGGAGCGTCCTTGCAGAAGTGCTAACTGCCGTTTCAGCGATTGCACCTGGCTGAAATCGAAGCGCCTGGTAGGCGGTAGAACTAAACTTACTGTCATTACTGCCCCAGCTAGCATACCCCGCAACAGGATCTGCTGGGGCAATGAAGGCGCTCGAAGAATCAACTGTCGTAGGCATCCCCTTTGCTTGTAGGGCAGTATGTGCACTAAGGAGCTGATCATTCCAGGTCAGGTAAAAGCCTGACGTCTTAGCAGGATCTCGATCGAAAAAGAAGGAAGCGCCCCGCGTGGCAGTAGTTGCACGATCAATCAGAGCTCGCGAATCCGCCCAGGTTAACCCATCGATGCGCGTTACGAGGTACATCTTGAACTTCTGCGCCGAGAACGGCTCGTGACGCATGTAGTACGGGTTAAAGGTCCAATTATTTGCCGCTGCAAGAGTACTATCGACACTATTATTGAGGCCGGATATTTTGTTGGGCAGATTGCGCATGAGCACAATAAAGTCGATAGTGTCACCCAGTTCCTTGATTTTTGCGTATATGGGTGTCGCGATTTTATCCTTATACTCCGCCTCTGTGATGGTTTGTGCAGAGTCCCAGTCGTACCAGTTAAGTAGGAGTTTGTTACTAGCCGGCACTCCGCGCTGACTCATATAATAATCGACGAGGGCGACACTCTCGCTATGGTTTTGGTTGCCAACCACTAGTACCCGCGAAACACGACTATCAATAATTGCGAATGATCGATCCTTGTTCTCACTAATGAAGCTGGCTCCACCTTGGTTAACCACCATACCAGCAAGCAATGCCAACACTAGAACGAGTGTGGTAGTAATAAACAGCCTTCCTCG
>CALBLZ010000177.1 GCA_937895715.1 uncultured Candidatus Berkelbacteria bacterium | reverse complement strand
GTGGTATTTAGGTTATCGACGCACAAGTCCCTCTTGCAAACATGTGTGGATACGCGACAACTCTGCGCTCATCTAGCCAGGGCCGTGGCTTCTACACCATGGAGTTCGCAAACTACGCAGAAGTCCCAGCAAACGTGCAGCAACAGATTATGGATGGAAAGGTTAAGTAGGGGATTCTAACCTACTGCAAGCGCCGCTCAGAGATGGGCGGCGTTTTTGCGTCAGATTGTTGGTGGTTTAGCTAAAATTTTGTACCATAGGCTCATGTACGCATACTCACTCACGCTTCCGGTTTATGTAAGCACTTCGCCAGCTAGTCGGGCAGGGTATGCCGTTCCTATCTCGCAGTACATCTTACGAGACCAGCAACACACTTCCCCAGATGAGGCGCTACGCCGCAGTGGGCCCGATCTAGTCGCAATTCAAGATCTACTTCAACTTGCGGTTGGCGAGATACCCGGCCTTGCAGATAAAGTTTCAGAGTACGGGGCTCCGCTGCTTGCTAACCTAAAAACTGTAGACGAAGTACAGAGCCTCCTTGGCGTCACCGCAGAACAAGCTACAAAAATCACTGCAGTGCTCGCCGTGGGTAAGCGGCTCTTTAGTACAAATAGCAGCCCGCTACCCGTGGTCCAAAGTATTCAAGATGTGCAAAAGCATTGTGCCTCTATGGCACTACTACCAAAGGAACAGCTACGAGTTCTATTGGTAAACGCACGATACCAACTCTTTCACGAGGAAACTCTTGCTATAGGAGGCACTGAGTCACTTCACATTTCACCAAGAGAAGTATTCCAAGCCGCTGCTGCCCGACAGGCTGTTGCAATAATATTGGTACACAACCATCCATCTGGCGATCCAACCCCAAGTGAAGCAGATGTATCGTTTACAAAAGCAATGATTGACGCAGGTGAACTCCTAGGAATACCCCTCCTCGACCACGTCATTATTACAAGCGACACCGCTGTCAGCTGCCTCCAAAACACTCAGAGTAGTTAACCAGTTGACAAGGCTAGGTTCTTCTGGCTATACTTGCTGAGAACGGTTCAAGCCGCGTTTATTTGTGGCTTGTATCTCATTCTTATTTCAACCTATAAAAAGTTCGTAAGAAAGTAGCTGAAAGGAGCACCATGGCAGAAGTGTTTAAGCGCGACAAGCCGCACGTAAACGTTGGTACTATCGGTCACGTTGACCATGGTAAGACAACCCTTACTGCTGCTATTACGCACGTTCTCTCAAAGAAGGGCCTTGCAAAGGCACGTAACTACGCAGATATCGACTCTGCTCCAGAAGAAAAGGCTCGCGGTATCACTATCGCTACCTCTCACCAGGAGTACGAATCCGAGTCACGTCACTACGCTCACGTTGACTGTCCTGGTCACGCCGACTACGTAAAGAACATGATTACCGGTGCCGCTCAGATGGACGCTGCTATCCTAGTAGTTTCTGCTGCAGATGGTCCAATGCCTCAGACCCGTGAGCACATCCTGCTTGCATCTCAGGTAGGTGTAAAGAACATCGTAGTGTTCCTCAATAAGCTCGACATGGCCGATATGGACCTCGTTGAACTCGTAGAAGTTGAAGTGCGCGATCTTCTCTCAAAGTATGGCTTCCCAGGTGACGACGTTCCAGTAATTAAGGGTTCTGCCCTTAAGGCACTCGAGGGCGACGCCAAGTACGAAGAAGCTATTCTTGAGCTCGTAAACGCTCTCGACACCTACGTACCAACACCAACTCGTGAAACCGACAAGCCTCTCCTCATGCCTGTTGAAGATGTATTCTCAATCAAGGGCCGCGGAACTGTTGCTACCGGTCGTATCGAGCGCGGTATGGTTAAGGTTGGTGAAGAAATCGAAATCGTTGGTATCAAGGCCACCAAGAAAGTTGTTGTTACCGGTGTAGAAATGTTCCGCAAGCAACTCGATCAAGGTGAGGCTGGTGACAACGTAGGTATTCTTCTCCGCGGTGTTGAGCGCGACGATATCGAACGCGGTCAGGTTATCGCCAAGGTTGGTTCTATCACTCCACACACCGACTTCGAATCTGAAGTATACGTACTCAGCAAAGAAGAAGGCGGCCGTCACACACCTTTCATGAAGGGGTATAAGCCACAGTTCTACGTTCGTACAACCGACGTAACTGGTGAAGTTGAGCTTCCAGCTGGTGTAGAAATGGTTATGCCTGGAGACACCATCAAGATGAATGTTAAGTTGATTGCACCTATCGCTCTAGAAGACGGTACCCGCTTCGCTATTCGCGAAGGTGGCCGCACCGTTGGCTCCGGAGTTGTAACCAAGATTGTAAAATAGATTGTTTACACGTTGCTCCACCCATCGTGGGTGGAGTTCGTGTGTACAGTAACTCCTAGACATGCCAGACGCAGCTAAGCAAAAAATCCGCATCCGCCTTAAAGCATACGACTACCGTATTATCGATAAGTCTGCAAAGCACATTATCGAAACTGCAGTACGTTCAGGTGCTAAGGTTGTTGGCCCGATTCCACTGCCAACAGATCGCAAGATCACTACCGTCCTGCGTAGCCCGCACGTCGATAAAGATTCTCGCGAACAGTTCGAAATGCGTATTCACAAGCGCCTGATTGATGTGGTAGAACCAACGTCCTCAACAATTGATTCACTTATGAATCTCGATCTGCCGGCTGGTGTCGACATCGAGATCAAGATGTAACGTAATTCCGCAGAACCTCTGGCTATACGCCACGTTCGGAGATCCCCATGAGCCCACTACTTGGATTTAAACTTGGCATGACCCGCGTCTTCAATGAGCAGGGTCGTACTATTCCGGTGACTGCAGTCCGCATCGATGACTGCTTTGTTTCTGCGTGTCGTACCACCGAAAAAGACGGCTATACAGCTGTCCAAATCGCCACTGGTATTGAGCGCCATGCTAACAAGCCGCTTACTGGTCAGCATGCAAAGCTCCCAGCTACACCAAAGTACGTACGCGAGTTCCGCGTTGCAGACGTAGCTGAGTTCGAAGTTGGCCAAAAGGTTGGTCTTGAGGGTGTTACCATTGGTGACAAACTTAAGCTTGGTGGTATCTCTAAAGGTAAAGGCTTCGCTGGTGTGATCAAGCGTCACAACTTCCGTCGCGGCCCTGAAACCCACGGTTCCGACCACCACCGTCGTCCTGGTTCAAACGGTTCCATGTATCCTCAGCACGTTCTTAAGGGTAAGAAGCAACCAGGTCACCTGGGTGTAGATCAGATCACCCTGCGAAACGTTGTTGTAGTCG
>CALBLZ010000176.1 GCA_937895715.1 uncultured Candidatus Berkelbacteria bacterium | reverse complement strand
AACAAGGTAGCCGTACCGGAAGGTGCGGCTGGATCACCTCCTTTCTAAGGAGCACTGGCCAGCTCGTCTGGTCCAGGCCCTGGTTTGTCCGCGTCTGTCGGGCACCGGGTGCTCAAGGGTGGAACATCGATTATTTGGCACCAGTTGTCGTGTCTGTCGCTAGTACAGCCGGTCACTCGTTTTCGGGTGGTGGGTGTGGAAGGTGGTGGGGGCGGGGGTTGGTGCTTGACACGTTGTTGGGTCCTGAGGGATCGGGCCTTGTGCCTGTATCTTTCTGGGCCGCCCCCGCGTGAGTGTGGGGTGGTTGTGGGCTGTCATCACGGTTGAACCGCCAGGTGTGTTGCTTGGTAGGCGCCGGTGTTGGTGATGGTGCCGCCCGTATGTTGAGAACTACACAGTGGACGCGAGCATCTTAAAATCTTTGTGCAATCAAGTTTTTAAGGGCAAACGGTGGATGCCTTGGCACCAGGAACCGAAGAAGGACGTAGGAATCTGCGATAAGCCTCGGGGAGTCGATAACCAGACTGTGATCCGAGGATTTCCGAATGGGGAAACCCGGCTGGAGGCAAGTCCAGTCACTCCCGCCTGAACACATAGGGCGGGTAGAGGGAACGTGGGGAAGTGAAACATCTCAGTACCCACAGGAAGAGAAAGCAACCGCGATTCCGTGAGTAGTGGCGAGCGAAAGCGGAAGAGGCTAAACCTCAGTTGTGTGATACCTGTCAGGGGTTGCAGCTGGGGGGTCGTGGGACTTCTTTTGTCAGTGCTGACACGCTGGCGTGGAGTCAAAAATTTGCGTCATAGTCGAAGGACTTTGAATGGTCCGGCATAGAGGGTGCGACCCCCGTAGACGAAATGTCGTGAACTCCATTAAGAAGCACCCAAGTAGCACGGGGCCCGAGAAATCCCGTGTGAATCTGGCGGGACCACCCGCTAAGCCTAAATATTCCCTGGTGACCGATAGCGGACAAGTACCGTGAGGGAAAGGTGAAAAGTACCCCGGGAGGGGAGTGAAATAGATCCTGAAACCGTTTGCCTACAATCCGTTGGAGCCTCCTTGTGGGGTGACAGCGTGCCTTTTGAAGAATGAGCCTGCGAGTTAGTGCTCAGTGGCGAGGTTAACCCGTGTGGGGAAGCCGTAGCGAAAGCGAGTCCGAAGAGGGCGTTTGAGTCGCTGGGTCTAGACCCGAAGCGGAGTGATCTACCCATGGCCAGGTTGAAGCGACGGTAAGACGTCGTGGAGGACCGAACCCACTTAGGTTGAAAACTGAGGGGATGAGCTGTGGGTAGGGGTGAAAGGCCAATCAAACTCCGTGATAGCTGGTTCTCCCCGAAATGCATTTAGGTGCAGCGTCACGTGTTTCTTGCCGGAGGTAGAGCTACTGGATAGCCGATGGGCCTTACCAGGTTACTGACGTTAGCCAAACTCCGAATGCCGGTAAGTGAGAGCGTGGCAGTGAGACTGCGGGGGATAAGCT
>CALBLZ010000175.1 GCA_937895715.1 uncultured Candidatus Berkelbacteria bacterium | reverse complement strand
ATGTACATACCTACCAAAAGCGTGCTATTCATACCTTACATAAGGTGGTTGGTCGGCCGCCTGTACCCCCCACGTCATATACCTAGTAGAAGCATATGTTTCGACGTCACAAATCTAACCTAACATCCTCCCTCCACAAGCTCCGTAAGCCGCTTACTGAACTCCAGCAGCAGGCCAGCGAAGACCGTGTGTGGCAGGCACTTTCGCGCACTATTGCGCAATCTTCTACTATGGAAACAATTTCATCACAAACCGGAGGTGCTCCGGTTGAGCTACCGCGCTCAAAAAATCGTTGGTTTATTCAGGTTGGTGCTCTAGCAACTGGTTTAGCCGTTGTTGTAGCATTCACTGCGTACCAACTACGTCCTACAAGCACGCCAGACACCAGCTCAACTACTGAAGGTCCGACTGCTGCAGAACTCGCCTTCTACCAAGAGACTGCCAACAAGTCGTGGTCTGCCGGGAATTCTAAAGCAGGTGCGTCTCTAGGATTAGCAGCCTATAAGAAAGCAATTTCTATCTCTAAATCAGGTACCGTCTATGCTGATGGTTCAATGTACATCTACGATCCAACAGTATTCTTTAGCGACACCGAAGGTGATTGGGAAGCTGGCACCTCAAGGACAGTTGTGTACGCTCTAAACACTCGAACACAGCAGGTTGAGAGTATTAAAGAAGCAGCTCGCACAGAGCGCCCGTTATTCTCTAGCATTAACCAAAAGTTGGCGTACATTTCCTACCCAACCGAGTTTCAAGATACCCCGTTTGGTGAAAACTCACTTCACGTTATGGATTTTAAAACACGCAAAGATGAAGTTGTGGTTACACTCGAAGGAAGTAGCTTTACACCAATGAGCTGGTCACCAGACGGTCGCTACCTACTAGTTGAGCGTAATCGCGACGAAGGCGGTCGCCCCCTAGATGTAGAATCAGCCGTTTCCGAGACATATAACATTCACCTCGGCGTAGTAGATATGCAATCAGGTACCTTTAGGAACTTTCCCAACCCAGAACCCCGTATGCTACCCGGCTTCACTGGCGCCTGGTCTAGCAATAGCGAGGTGCGGGTTCGGTTCACTAAGCAGGTAGAAAACCTTCCTGAGGTTATGTACAGCCTTAACGCTGACTCAGGTGAGTACACGGAAACTCAAGGAGTGGTTTCTGCTATTAATTCACTCATTGAAGATGGTGTGGAGTACTCCTACGTAGTCCCAGACATCTATAATCAGGGGAAAGTCTGGAGCGATTCAATTGCATATGCGCCAGTTGGGCAACCGACAGCACTTACAGCGGTACCAAACACCAAGAGCGCCTACCAGTTCTTGCTGCAAAAGGGTAAGGATAATACCGTAACTAACCTGCTGTTTGCGCGAGAGTCATCGTATGTTGCACAGGATTCTAACGAAGTACTACCACCTGCGGGGATCTTCCTCGCGAATCTTTCAACAGGAGCTCAAGTAAAGTACGATCTGCCAACACCAATCGGCGGCTATCTACAGCTTGCAGGCTGGCTTGGCTCGTACAACAAGGTTGTGTACATGGCGAATACTAGCGAAGCAGATGGGTACCGCTTACAGGTTCGTTCGCTAAATCTCGATACTAAAGAAGATCTTGCGCTCTACACTCGCCCAGCTCGTTAAGTTCAGCTTGTAACTAGGGGATAAACGACCAAAGGCACCTTCCGTTTCCGGTTGGAGCCTTTGTTGATACCGCGCCTAATCACAAGATTGTGCTTAGTTCCGCAATGCGGACGCTCGGCAGAGACCTATACGTCGCGACCTAGTGTAGAACATTCCTCCCAGGGGATGCTAAACCAGGGGACTTTGAGCAGCTACTTAGCAAGGTAGTGCCCGTGGGGCATTTAGAGTGTAGCGGTGCGATACCGCCACCCGAGAGCCAAACGGCCTCGCTCGTATATCAACGCCTAGTCTGGTTCTACGAAGCCTCCTGTAAGGGAGGGAACATCTTCGCTTTCGCAGTACATTCGGAGACGGCCTCCAGCAGACGTGAGAGCACCATAGCAAATCGTATGCTTTTCCTCAATGATCCCGCAGTGATCTGCCCCAACCTGGCAAATCTGACGGATCTATGATACGCTTGTTCAGAAGCCAATTTTTATGTCCGACAAAGCACCAATCAAACTA
>CALBLZ010000174.1 GCA_937895715.1 uncultured Candidatus Berkelbacteria bacterium | reverse complement strand
GTGGGTAGGAGTGAAAGGCTATTCAAACCCCGTGATAGCTGGTTCTCCTCGAAATGCATTTAGGTGCAGCGTCGCATGCTGACTACCGGGGGTAGAGCACTGAATGAACTAGGGCCCACACCCGGGTACCGACTTCAACCAAACTCCGAATACCGGTAGGTGTAGTGCGGCAGTGAGAAAGTGGGGGATAAGCTTCATTTTCAAAAGGGAAACAGCCCAGATCAGCAGCTAAGGTGCCAAAATGACGCTAAGTGGAAAGGAGGTGGGATTACTTAGACAGTGAGGATGTTGGCTTAGAAGCAGCCACCATTTAAAAAGTGCGTAATAGCTTACTCATCGAGTGATCCTGCGCCTAAAATGATTGGCGATAAGCGTCATACCGAAGCTCTGGACGCGCTTTGCGCGTGGTAGAGGAGCATTCCCGGAGCCTTGAAGCAGAAGGGTGACCGACTGTGGAGTTCCGGGAAGAGAGAATGCAGACATGAGTAACGATAAGAGAGGTGAAATCCCTCTCCGCCGTAAACCCAAGGTTTCCTGGGCAATGTTTTTCATCCCAGGGTTAGTCGGGACCTAAGGCGAGGCCGAAAGGCGTAGCCGATGGACAGCAGGTTAATATTCCTGCACTTCCTGGCCCCAAAGCACCGATGACACAGGCTGGAGATCAACTAGGTGATTGAATTCCGAGGTGCGGCTACGGCCAATCCGTATTGTTCAAAGGACTGTCAAGAAAAGTCGGTGTGTCGTGCTAAGGGAACCCGTACCGTAAACCGACACAGGTGGGTGGGTAGAATATACCAAGGCGCAAGAGTGAAACCTGGTTAAGGAACTCGGCAAAATAGCCCCGTAACTTCGGAATAAGGGGTGCCTGCTTCGGCGGGCCGCAGTGAAATGGATCAACCGACTGTTTAGCAAAAACACAGCATTCTGCGAAGACGCAAGTCGATGTATAGGATGTGACACGTGACCAATGCCGAAAGATTAAGGCAAGGGGTTAGCGCAAGCGAAGCTCTGAACCCAAGTCCCGGTGAATGTCGGCCGTAACTATAACGGTCCTA
>CALBLZ010000173.1 GCA_937895715.1 uncultured Candidatus Berkelbacteria bacterium | reverse complement strand
CTATTGCAAGCACCAACCTACGCACCTCGATGCGCCGCATGAGCATTACCAGTGCCGCCACGGCAAACTCTGCTTCTGAAATGCGCACTGCACAAAATATGGTGTGGCGGGGAAATGCTGCGGGTCTTGGTGGGTTCTTCTACGTGTCTCGGTTTGGTATAAATACCACCACCTCACTCCAGCGCTTGTTTGTAGGGTTAATGGGCGCTACTGGCGCCACCTCTACCTCTGCCTCCCCCTCTGCTCTTACAAATATCCTTGGAGTTGGTTGGGATAGCGCCGATACAAACCTCCAGTTTATGGCAAATGATGGCTCGGGAGCCGCCACTAAAACCGACCTCGGTTCTAACTTCCCCGCAAACACCACTGCTGCGGTATACGAACTCACCATGTTTGCTTCCGCTAATGGAAGTGATGTAAAGTATCGCCTTGAACGACTTGATACTGGAAACGTTGCTACCGGAACAATTTCCGCAGCTGGCGACCTTCCAGCAAGCACCCAGTTTCTTACCCGGCACGAGTACATGAATAATGGCGGAACCGCTGCCGCAGTTGTACTTGACCTAATGTCGGTATACGTAGACGCAGATTACTAACTATGATTATGCACCGCCGCCCCACCCGAATCTTTCTCATGTACATCCTTCCGCTTATTGCGTTAGTGGCAATTGGCACAAGTGTCTACTTGTACATTCAAAATAACCGCCCTGAAGCGGTGCGGGTTCAAGAAGAGAACGATCGAGAACAAGCCAAGCTGCTCCGTGAACTTGGCGCAATACTACTGGTGCCAAACGAAACACCCCAGATTGCTACGATCACAAGCAAGGAAGCTCTCACGCAACCGTTCTTTAAGGATGCTGAAAATGGCGACAAGCTACTACTTTTTGAAACAGCTCGCAAAGCAGTCCTCTACCGGCCAAGCGTTCGCAAAATTGTGAATATCGAATCGTTCCAATTGAATCAGGCACCAAGTGCCTCACCTACCCCTCAAGCACAACCTCAGTAAAGGCCGAAGGTATTTTGGCTCGTAGGGCGTCGATATGGGTAGTGGTTAGCACTGTTTGGTGATCTGGTAGTAGTGCGAGCAGCTGCAGCTGCCGCTCTTCGTCAAATTCGGAGAAGATATCATCAAGCAGCAGGATCGCTCTCTTTTCTGTAGCAGCTTCTACGTACATAACTTCAAGCAGCTTAAGAGCCACCACTAGCGCCCGCCCCTGTCCACGCGACATTGCACTATCTGCCGTAACCTTTCCATACATAAAGGCAAGATCTTCACGGTGCGGGCCGTAGAGGGTGCTCCCTGCACCAATCTCCTTATCTCGAGATACAGAGAGCTTCTCAAGCAGGCTTCCGGTATCGGGAGAGCGTAGGTATGCCACCGACACATCTTCTGCCCCGGGCATAAGTTCTGCAAAGCGTTTTGGGAGCGCCTCACTCAGCTGTGCCATAAACTTCTCGCGCCCTGCGCGGATAGGCTCTGCCGCCGCGTTAAGCTGCTCGTCCCAGTACCCAAGCTCATCCGGGGCTGCAACCCCCTCTTGCACACGCTTGAGTAGTTTATTCCTCTGTTTGAGCACTTTCTGGTACTGCAACAGAGCAGGCGCATACCCCTGTTCAGTCTGGTTTAACAACCTATCGAGTAGTTGGCGACGGTAGGAGGGTGATCCGTACAGAATCATGCTGTCATCTGGTTGAAACAGCACTGTTGGCAACTCCCCCAACACATCCTTTAACCGCTTACTAATCCCGTCAATTCGCAACCGTTTATATGAGGGTGACCGTTGCAGAGCAAGCTCATGCTCAACATCAGCCCTGCCAATTACCCGGCAAAATCCCTCTTCCCAACAGATTACTTCAGCATCCCGCTCAGTCTTCCATGAGCTCGCAACAGATATGTATGATATAGCCTCGAGGATCGATGTTTTACCGCTTCCATTCGAGCCGGTAATGATCGTAACAGGAGCAAAATCAAGGGAGAACTCCTTGTGATTGCGGAAGTTAACCAGCCGTAAGCTGCGAAGAAGTGGTTCCACCGCTTAATCTACGCGAATAGGCATCACCAGCTGTAGGTAGTTTGTGTCGTCAGTCTCGATTACCAGTGGTGAAGTTGCCCCACTAAACTTAAGCCTAATCTGCTCCGAACCTGTAGCACCACAAGCATCAAGTAGGAACTTTGCGTTAAGCGCGCACTTGAGCGCCGTAAACCCAGCCTCAGCCTTGGCTGCCAATGTGTTCTTTGCCCCTCCCCGCTGTGTGCCGTAACTACTCATAGTGAGTGATCCGTCAGCCTGAACCTCGAGCATTACATTCGAGATACCAGCCTGTGAAAAGATGGAGGTTAACCGAAGTGACTGCATAAACTCCTGGGTCATTACCGGCACAGTTGCCACAAAGTTTTGCGGAATAATCGCCTGGTACTTAGGGAATGTTCCGGTCAGAAGGCGAGAGTATAGCTCAACACCCGACACGTGAAACACTGCCTGCTGATCACTCATGGTAAGTGCAAGTGCTTCTTGCTCACCAACCTGACCAATAATCCTGATTAACTCCTGCACGGTGCGCATCGGAATCAAGATGGTAATCGGAGAAGCTACTGCTACCGCTGGTAACCGGCGTTCAACTAGGCGAAAACTATCAGTAGCGGCCAGAGTTAGAGCGTCAACATCGAGAGTACATAGAACTCCGGTAAGCACTGGGCGACCCGGATCTCCAGCACAAGCTATAACCGTTTGTTTTAGGGCGTCAATAAAGGTTTTGGTATCGAGGGCAATCCGGTTCTTTTCTTCTACATTTGGAAGTGCTGGGTACTCATCTGCGTCAATACCTGGAATTCGCGCCTCTACCTGCTCACTGCGACAGACCAGCTCGCTAGATTCAAGCGAGAAGGTAATCTCATGGTCTGGATTTTGGTGGATAAAATCCTGGAAGAGTTTAGCGGGTACGGTAAAGCTTCCTTGCTGCTCAATATCTGCAGCCACATGGGTGGCAATGGCGAGTTCTAGATCGGTTCCGCTAATACTAATCTTCTCTTCATCAGTCTCAAGTAACAGATTAGAAAGTATAGGTAGGGTGTGACGAATTGTAACAACACGGCTCACATACTGGAGCTGTTTATCGAGCGCTTCGCGATTGCAGGTAAACTTCATAGCGCCTCCAGATTAATACCGATAATTTCCCGAACATGTGGATAACTTGTGGACAAGTTGTGCATAACTATATTTACTCCTGTACGCTCCTGTGGAAAATACTGTGGACTCTCTGGGATAACTCCTGTGTTATCCACTACCTTTTTGTCCACTGTGGGGACAACTCTTTCTATCCCCAATGTTGTCAGAACTCTATCCACAGCGCCTAGTGTCAAATTCGTAATACTCAGAGCTATTTTCCCCAACCTTTCCACATATCCCCACCCCTTATTATTACTACTAGTAAATATATAAGAAAGAGAAGGAAAACTATTTGTACTCATAGTACATATCCTTAATTGTCTGTAGCTCCTCTAGAACATCGGGTGCTTTCTTAAGATCCTTAGTAATCTTTTCGACACCATGCATGATCGTAGTGTGGTCACGTCCCCCAAGTTCCTTACCAATAGCTGGGTAGGTTAAGCCAGCCTCGTGCTTAAGGAGATACATTAGCAATTGGCGAGGGTGGACAAGTTCTCGTAACCGACTAGCTCCCATAAGGTCGTCACGCTCAATAGTGTAGTGTTTACAGATAATCTCGGTGAGGAGGTGCGCAGCACTCTTCTTCATAATCCGCTCACCTGTCTTTACCTTACGGAGAGAAATGCGAACCTCTTCAATTGAAGGCTCGGCCCCACGGGACATAAGGTCTGCAACTACAGTGGTTAGTGCTCCCTCCAATTCTCGTATATTGGTCTCTATTTGCTCAGCAATGTATGAAAGTACACTATCTGGCATTTTGATGTGTTTCTCGTGGCATTTGGCCATTAGAATGGCTTGCCGGGTGCTTTGGTCGGGCAGTTGCATATCGGCAACCATACCCATACTCAATCGGCTGGAGAGACGTTCCTCTAATCCCTTAATATCGGATGGAATTTTATCCGAGGTCATCACAATTTGTTTGTCAGCCTGGTGCAGGGTATTAAAGGTGTGAAAGAACTCTTCTTGTAAGCCGTCACGGCCAGCGACAAACTGAATATCGTCCATTAAAAAGACATCAACGTTGCGATACTTCTTTTTAAACGCCTCTGGCTTCTTTTGGTTGAGCGCAAGGACAAACTCATTCATGAAGCTCTCACAAGAAACGTAAATCACCTTCTTTTTAGGGTCGCTCTTTAGAATCTCATTCCCGATAGCTTGCAGAAGATGAGTTTTGCCGAGGCCGACTCCTCCGTATAGGTAGAGTGGGTTGTACATCTTGCCGGGCTGGTCGCCCACAGCCTGTGCTGCAGCGTAGGCAAGTCGGTTTTTATTGCCGGTAATAAAGTTCTCAAATGTAAACTTTGGGTTGAGATTTGCAGCTAAGAAAGGATTAACCTCAAACGTCTCCCCCTCATCAGTATCGGTTGCTTTAAAGATTGGTGTGGCGTAGCTAGCTGACTTGCCCGTCTTTTGGGCTGCAGTCTCTTCGGTATCTGAAGGTGCAGCCTTCTTTCGTTCAATCACATAGGTGATTTGCTTTGGGGTGTATCCACAGACATGTTTAATGCTGCCGAGTAAGTCATTTTCGACGTACTTATGCATAAAGGTTCGTACCTGGTTGTTATCCACAGAAAAAATGAACTCTTCTTCAGAAGCCTTTGTTAGGCGCATGAATTTGAACATTGCTACTACACCTGCAGCCTGAAAACCACCCTTAAGCGGGGCGATAATCTCTGTCCACAAGGGTTCTAGGGAACGATCTTCCATAACCTATTCATCATACAAAAGTTATCCACATATGCAAAGATTGTACTCCCCCAAGATCGTGTTAGAATGGCAACACTTCGACCAATACATCTACTCACCTATCTGTGTTTTTGAGTGCTCTCTAATCTATTGATTAGGTTGAGAAAATACTGTACGATACTAGCCATGCAACCAACCTACAATCCTAACAAGCGCAAGCGCCTACGTACTCACGGTTTCCGTGCTCGTATTAAGCATTCGCTTAACGTGATTAAGGCGCGTCGCCTCAAAGGCCGCAAGCGTCTGACTGTTTCTGATACTGCGCACAAATACTAAGGTGTGCTCCGGCTTTTGAGGGCCCACTCTTTCCCCTCATATGTTTCCCCGCACTCAGCGCGTTCATCGAACCACCGACATACTCCGTGTCTTCCGACAGGGTGAGCGTGCTCGTGTAGGTAATCTAACTCTCTTCTTTTTGCCTGATTCACGCCCCGAATCTCTCGTTCGGGCGACTGTTGTTGTTGATAAAAAGCTATCCAAAAAGGCAGTTGTGCGAAACAAGGTAAAGCGACAGCTCCGAGAGATTCTAAAAAAAGTTGTTACACGTCCGGGTATGTACGTGCTCAGGGGTTTTGAAGGTGCCGACAAGTTATCTCAGCGCGAGATGGTGAGTAGTGTACAACAGGCTTCACAGAAGCTCCGTGGATGAAGAAAGCACTACTTAAGGCAATTAGGTGGTATCAAGCTGTTTGGTCACCCGACCACAGCTCTCGAAAGGAATTCTTTCCTCATGGATACTGTCGGTACTACCCTAGCTGTAGTGAATACGGGTATCAAGCCATAGAAAAACACGGTGTGCTAAAGGGTTTGCTTCTTGGAACCTGGCGCGTGCTCCGCTGTAACCCCTGGAGCAAGGGTGGTGTTGATCCAGTGCCGTAAAACAGACCTATTCAGTGATGATCTAATCTGGTACCGTACGTAGGTATGACAATTATCAACCTCCTCATCCTCTTCCCATTCATTAACCTCCTCACCTTCTTTGTGTGGTTGGTTCCGGGTCACAATATTGCCTGGGGTATCACACTCCTCACGCTCACTGTTCAGTTTTTACTGCTCGTTCCAACGCGTAAACAGGCAGAATCACAGCGAAAAATGGCTGAACTCCAGCCGCACATCGAAAAAATTAAAGCCGACTACGGTAAGGACAAGCAGGGTGCGGCTATGGCGCAGATGGAGTTGTTTAAGCAGAACGAGATTAACCCTCTCAGTAACTGCTTGCTTGCCCTGGTACAGTTCCCGATTCTAATCCTGCTCTACTACGCAATCATCCAGGGTATCCAGCCGGGTAACCCAAATATCTACAGCTGGGTTCCGCAGCCAGAGCAAATCTCTACCATGTTCTTTGGAATGGATCTGTTAAAGCCAGATAAATTCTACATTCTTCCGGCACTAGCCGCTGTTCTGCAGTTCTTTAACATGCGGATGACCCTACCTAAGGCTAAGCCAGGCCCAGACGGCACAATCGATCCAACTGTGGCCATGCAGCGCAATATGATGTACATGCTGCCGTTGCTTACCCTGGTATTCGCTGCAAACTTCCCAGCTGCAATTGCTCTCTACTGGTGTGTAAGTACTATTTTCCGAATCGTACAGCAGTACTTTGTTAACCAAAAGAACTTCAAGATTACTGGTTTGAAGGCTGCTGAAGATAAGGCTGAAGCAGTGCATGACGCGGCCGAGCGCAAGGCAATCGCTGCCGGCGGCAAGAAGCAGATTTCTTCATCTACCCAAAAAGGCGGCGTACAGGTAACGGTTCGCAAAAAGTCCTCGTAGTAGCGGGGTCACCTGGAGAGGTGGCTGAGTGGTCGAAAGCGGCGGCCTCGAAATCCGCTATACGGGCAACTGTATCCAGGGTTCGAATCCCTGCCTCTCCGCCAAACTAAAA
>CALBLZ010000172.1 GCA_937895715.1 uncultured Candidatus Berkelbacteria bacterium | reverse complement strand
AAAAAGCTGAGCGTAAGCTAGTCAATATGCTCTGCCCTCCATTGGAGGGCCACAGCAAAAGTTTTTCAACCGACTGTTTAGCAAAAACACAGGCTCCTGCAAACCAGAAATGGGACGTATAGGAGCTGAGGCCTGTCCGGTGCTGGTAAGTTAATCGTTGGGGTTGATCTCTTCCAATTTGGTAGAATGAGGCTCTGACGCAAGCTCCAGTGAACGACAGCTCTAACCCTGAGAGTTCTAAGGTAGCGTAGCCCCTTGCCGGGTAAGTTCCGGCCTGCATGAAAGGCTTAACGAGTTGAAAACTGTCTTGAACCACTGCCCGACGAAATTGAAATGGCTGTGAAGATGCGGCCTACTTACACATGGACAAAAAGACCCCGAGAGCTTTACTGAAACTTGACATTGGTGCGAGGATATGAACTGTTTAGTGTAGGAGGGAGGGCTTTGCCCGACAATGAAACACCTCTCTTTTGTGTTTTCTCACCTTATCTTACAAAATAAGAAACAGTGTTAGGCGGTCAGTTTACCTGGGGCGGGTCCCTCCAAAAAAGTAACGGAGGGGCACAAAGGTTGGCTTATTCCGGATGGAAATCGGAATGTACGTGTATACGCATAAGCCAGCTTGACTGCGAGGACGACCATCCGAGCAGGTGCGAAAGCAGGTGTAAGTGATCCCCCAAACGCTGGTGATTGGCGTTGGGGCTTAACGAATAAAAGCTACCTCGGGGATAACAGGCTAGTCTCGCCCGAGAGTTCATATCGACGGCGAGGTTCGGCACCTCGATGTCGGCTCATCGCATCCTGGAGCTGTAGTCGGTTCCAAGGGTTGGGCTGTTCGCCCATTAAAGCGGTACGCGAGCTGGGTTCAGAACGTCGTGAGACAGTTCGGACTCTATCCTGTGTAAGCGTTTAGATTCTTGAGGAGATTCTTTCCTAGTACGAGAGGACCGGAAAGAAGGAATCCCTGGTGTACCAGTTGTACCAAAAGTGCATCGCTGGGTAGCTATATTCCTAATTGATAAGCACTGAAAGCATCTCAAGTGCGAAGCTTACTCCAAGATGAGGAATCCCTATAGTCCGCCAGAAGACCACTGGTTTGATAGGCTTTCGATGTAAGTGCAGCAATGCATTTAGTCAAGAAGTACTAACGGACGATCTCCCATCTCTCTTGTTTGTCAAAAAGCAACATATTTGTCATTCTGAGGCTTAAAGCCGAAGAATCCAAGTATGGAGAGATTAAACGGAGTGACCTACGGATAAAAAAAGACCTTTTTGAATGACGAACAAAAAAACCCTGCGCAAGCGGGGTTTTTTTGTATATAATGACCACACATGAAGCATTTTGCGAAGCGAATTATCTTGCTACTTGTAGTTATGGTTATCGGGGGAATTGTTCTCCTGTCATATTTTTATTCAGGCTCACGAGCCGGAAGATTGGTGAGTAATAAGGAATACCTTGAGTCACTTCGTGATGCATCCCGCGGGAGAAACCTGGCCGGTAATAATGACTTTATCCCGACGGATCAATCTTCAACGCTTGACTCAGAAGAATCTATTCAGAATCAGAACCCTCAAAATCTGTTTGAATTGCTTTTATTTCAGTTGAAGGCACTCTTTAAACTACCGTAATTGAATGGATCAGGGCTTCCACCCTTCAAATACAGCGTAGTTCCCATTTCGTGAAACACATCCATAGACTACATCTGCTCGCAAAATAGACTCATGATTTACGGAAGCAACCCACATCGAAACTTCGTTCGCATTGGGCGAGAGCGCAATATTTTCCACAACCTCTTGATATGAAGGGTACGGAAGAGAATTAGTATCTCGTCTTGTGACAAAGCCATTATGTGAAAATTCTTCAGAAATCTCCTGAGCACGTATGCTAGCAAAAGAACAAACTAAAGAATGTTCCTCGAGGGACGAAAGACCACGAGATTGACGATATTGATTGATTCCATTTAGGGAGTTTGATATTGTACTGGTTAGAGTCTGTTTTGAGGGATTGTTTTGAGAAACTATTGGAGTCGATAATGGAACCCGTTTCGGTTCTTTGGTGGGTTCCGCTGGGAATGAAAAGGCGCGCTTGGCATGGGAGACACCTTTAATAGATGGTTTGTCGCGCAATGTGGGGAGCATTACAACGTGTGATCGAATAAAATAGCCGGCGTAACTGAGTAGAAAAAAA
>CALBLZ010000171.1 GCA_937895715.1 uncultured Candidatus Berkelbacteria bacterium | reverse complement strand
CAACTGGACCCCCGACGAGATTTCAATGCAGAACGACGTCGAACTCTGGAAGCATCCGCAGGGACTTACCGACGACGAACGCCGCTTGATTATGTGGAATATGGGGTTCTTCTCCACCGCAGAGTCACTCACGGCGAACAATATCGTACTCGCTCTCTACAAGAACATCACCAACCCAGAGTGCCGTCAGTACTTGCTCCGCCAAGCCTACGAAGAAGCCGTACACACTGACACCTTCATCTACTGCTGCGATACACTGGGACTCGACCCAGAAGAGGTGTACACCATGTACCTCACCATTCCTTCAATCAAGGAAAAGGACGAGTTTGTGGTAGAGATGACCAAGAGCGTGATGGATCCAAACTTCGAGACCAAAACCCCTGAAGACATCCAGCGTTTTGTGCACGATCTCATCGGCTACTACGTGATTATGGAGGGCATCTTCTTTTATGCTGGATTCGTAATGATGCTCTCATTTGCCCGTCAAAACCGCATGGTTGGCGTTTCTGAGCAGTTCCAGTACATTCTGCGCGACGAGTCTGTGCACCTCGCCTTTGGCTCCGACCTCATTAACACGATTGTTGATGAGAATCCTTCAATCTGGACCAAGAGTTTCCAGGAGCAGATCACCAAGAACATCAAGCGCGCTGTTGAGCTCGAAATTCAGTACGCCGCCGACTGTCTACCACGTGGTATCTTGGGCCTCAATCTTGAGAAGGTGAGCGAATACATGGAGTACATCGCCGACCGCCGCCTCGAGCGCATTCGTTTGCCTAAGATATACGGCACCGCCAACCCATTTCCATGGATGAGCGAAGTCATCGACCTAAAGAAAGAAAAGAACTTCTTCGAGACCCGCGTTACTGAATACCAGACCGCCGGAAACCTGAGCTGGGATTAGTTGTCACTAGATAGAGGAAACCCTCCGTTAGCGTTGGCTGACGGAGGGTTTCGTTGTAGGGGCGAGCGCAGCGTTGCGCTCGCAGAGATTCAGATGCTGCCACCCAGGATGGCGTCGAAGCGTTCCCGCTCCTCGCGGTCAAGCGCAAGATCTGCATAGCCTCCCAGAAAGCGACGTTGCTCGCCGAGAAAGGCTGACACCTGCTCAGCAGGTGATGGCAGGCTCCACCACCCGGTGCGTGGAAGCCTTGGCTTTGGCGGCTCTTCCGGCTCTTCCGGCTTTGCAGCTTCCGGCTTTTGCGGTTGTGCAGCGCTCACTGCCTTCTTCTTGGCAGGGGCAGAAATTCCCCTGCTCTCTTCGATTTGTCGGATGAGTGCCCCTGCGGCACCCATGGTCTGGGGCCACTGGTCCGGGGGAACACCCAGGATTCGAAGCCGATCACTCTGCCTAACTGTTCTCAGTTCCACTCTCCTTCCCATAACACTTTGTCTATAGCAGAAAATACCCCACTGTTCAAGTAGGGTATTGGGGGGTAAGGCCCAATCAGAGCTCTAAATCAACGAAATGCCCACAACCGACTGAGGTTGTAGTTCCAAAAAAACACGATAACAACGGCGACAATTTTAGATGGTAACACGCGCCAATCGGAAACATCGTGAAGCACATACATGGTAGTGAGCGTAATTCCTAACCCCACGACTGACGTTACTCCGTACTTGCCGTAGCGATGAATGGTTCGATCGGCGTTAAATACAAACTTGGCATTTAGCATGAACCCAACAGTAAGGCCTACTAGAAACCCGAGCGTAGTAGCGATGTAGATGTTAAGCACCAAGCCGCTCAGGTTCAGCACGATTATGTCGCTCACGGTACTGATTACACCAACGGCAGCAAAGCGCAGAACGGGGTGCTCGGCAATAATATCGCGCTTCCTACGTTTGGTTGTTTCTTCAGATTTCATACTCTCATGGTAGCAATAGCGCTCTCTAAGGTACAATAAATTCACATGGAACCGCTTATTCCGTCCCGCGAGACGTTTCTGCAACGCCCTAGGCGAGTCTCTCGCCTGTACCCAGTACTGGCTCTGGTTGCTGGCATTATCGCTACCAGCTTCTTCTACCAGTGGCGATTCACCCAAATCACCAGCGCAACATCTATCGCCGCAAACGAACAGCGTATTGTAGCGCTTGAGGGCCAGCTTGATGGATTCAAGGCACAAAAGGCTACCGACGACAGGACCATTGCTGAAAAAACCAAGCAACTCGACGAAACTACTCAGCAGCTTTCCACCACAAAGAGTGAGCTCGATAGTGCTACCGTACAACTAAATGCACTAAAAGCCCAGGTAAAGAACCAAGAGGACCAGCTAAGTGCTAATTCAGCTGAGCTGCAAAAGTTACGCACCCGCCCACCACTCTTTAACTTTAAAAATGAGACGTCTCAGAGTGACGCCGCACTAGCAATACAGCAACAAGAGATTAAAGAGGTGATTTCTAATGCCTACGACGTAATCAAGGAGGTGTACGGCTCACCCTACCTGCTGAATCAAGTAACAATCAGTTTTGTCGACAACTTCAAAATTTCGGGAGCTGCTGGTGAGATTCTCATTGAAAACAGCGCGAAAGGCATTAGTATCACCATTCGTCTCAAGAGCTTCAGTAAAAACAATTTTGAGAATGTGAATACAATTATTCACGAAACCATACACGCCTTCCACGGCATCGCGGTTCTCGATAGCTCTGCCTTTGAGGAAGGCATGGCTGTTGCTGCAACAGATGTGGTGATGCGAAAGCTTATCGAACAAGGAAAGTTGCCGAATTACAGCAACTTGTACCTGATTATCAGTGAAGCTCAGTACACGAACTTCAATCAGACACTTGTTGTACACAAAGACAACGAAGCGTTCTATACCTACCCACAGGTTAGTAAGGTGTACCAGCTTGTTGGAATGGCGTGGATGAAGCTCTACAAGGCCGACCCGACCATATTCTATCGACTGAATGAAGCGTACTACGCCAAGGTTCAGAAGGGCGAAGCTCCATCAGACGAGATGATTCGCAACCTGCTCATCCAACTTCTACCAACGGTGAATGGTGAACCGATGACGTCGTTCCTAACTGCAAACGCCGCCTTTAATCCACGCTAGCTGCACAGGCCGAAAAGTGCTAGTGTAGCCAATACTGTTATGCCTAAAGAAATGCCGGGTGAAGCTGTCGCAAATCCTAACCCATCGTACCGATACAATCGGTACTGGTTTCGTCTACTCGAGATTATTCCTGGAGCCATACTATGGGCGGCGCTGATTGCCCCATTTATTTTCGCCTTTACCGCACCATTGGCCGTTACAATCTTCATTGTTCTCTTCGATGTGTACTGGCTCTTGCGATCACTCAGCTACGGGGACATCCTACTGAGGGGCTATTTGCGATTTAAAAAAAGCCTTGCCACAAAATGGATGAGCAAGCTTCATGAACTTGAAGAACTAACCGAGGAAGAG
>CALBLZ010000170.1 GCA_937895715.1 uncultured Candidatus Berkelbacteria bacterium | reverse complement strand
CCGCTCGGCAGCCTCTCAGGTGGTCAAAAGCGCTTTGTAGAGCTTGCCAAAGTTGGCTTTGCCCAGGCTGATTTACTCCTCCTCGACGAGCCAACCAATCACCTGGACTACCACGGAAAAGAGCAGTTTCTCACCTGGCTGCGCAAACTCAACACCGCCGCCATCATCATTAGTCACGACCGCGACGTACTGCGCGAGGTCTCGTCGGTAATCGAACTGCGCGACATGACCTTGCACACCTACAACGGCAACTACGATTCGTTCATTAAGCAGAACGGCACCTCTACCGTTACTCAAATTAGTCAGTACGAATCTGCGCTTAAGCGCATCGAGGTTGTGCGCAAGCAGATGCTCACCGCCAAGGCACGTATGGGCGGCGCCAGTGATAACCGGCCAAAGATTCTGTACGAACGACTCAAAGCCGAGCATGATAGCTTGAAAGAATCTCTTTCAAAGCCTTCATTTTGGATTGATAAGGATACGGTCGAGAGCCTCAGCGACACGGTAACTGAGTCGTACGACAAGTATAAGGCGAAGGGTATTAAGATTCGTGTGACCAAACCAGATACCCACGTTTTTCAACTCCTCGAGCTTGAAGGGGTATCGGTTGGCTACGATCACTCACTCGTAGAACGCATCAGCTTTACCATGCAGCACGGCGAGCGCATTCAGCTCCGTGGCCGTAATGGCGCTGGTAAAAGCACGCTCATGAACGCGATTCGAGCTGTAGCTGCAGGCAATACCCCAAACACCTTACTCGCTGGGGCCATCACACCGAGCCCTAAGCTACGTATTGGAGTATATGAACAGGAGATTAACTCCGCCGTGCTTGATATGACCCTGGGCGATGCTGTGAGCATGTTCTACAACGATGCCGGGAACGGCATTCCAGCCGAACAGGTAAAAGCTGTCCTTGCCACCTACCTATTCAACCCAATGAACGACATTGGCCTGCAGGTACGTCAGCTTTCGGGCGGGCAAAAAGCTCGTATGCAGCTGATCAAAATGCTCTGCAACAACCCGAACCTTTTGATTCTAGACGAGCCATCAAACCACCTCGATCTGCCCTCAATTGAAGAGCTCGAGAGTGCGATTAAAGCCTTTACCGGAGCCGTACTGTACGTGTCACACGACAGCTACTTTATTGAGAATATCGGTGGCCGTGTGATTCAAATCGGTAAGAAGTAGCATGCAGTACACGGTGTACATGCTCCGCTGCGCCGATGGAACCTTCTACACTGGTGTAACGACAGACCTAGCCCGACGCTTGCGCGAGCACAACGGTACCAAAAAGGGCGCCGCTTATACGAAAGCGCGACGCCCTGTTTCTCTTGTTTATTCAGAACCTGCCGCTGACCGTTCCACTGCACAAAAGCGTGAGCACGTACTGCGAACCCTTTCACATACCCAGAAAGCAGCGCTTACTCGAGATTTGCGTACACCTGCTCTATCCCATCCACCATCTTCTCAATCGTGAACTCTTGCGCGCTTTGATACCCAGCTTCACCAATTTGCTCACGTAGCGACGGATTTGAAATAAGATTCTCCAGAACAGTTGCAAGCTCTTGTGGGTGCTCTGTATCCACGAAGTAGCCATTCTCGCCGTTGTGAATGTACTCTCGCGGGCCGCCGGTATTTGAGGCGATTGCAACTTTCTTTGAGGCCATAGCTTCGAGGTACATAAGTCCGAATGTTTCGTTTACTGCCGGAACACTCAGAATATCTGAACCTGCATAGTAGGCTGGCATCAGATCAGGATCGATAATTGGCAGGAGCACCACGTGATCTTCAAGACCGCGCTCATTAATTGCTGGTGCAAGCAGTGTAATCGCAGCATTAGTTCCCGTGTCGAGGGCTTCGTTAGCAATAGCAACCAACACAAAGTTGGTAATTCCCTTTTGTTTTAGGAGCACGAGCGCGTCTAAAATGAGAGCAATGTTCTTTTGTTTATTGAGGGTGCCCGAGGTAAGGCTAACCATGCGCGCAGGACAAAAGAGCACAACTCGATTGTCGCCCCGTGCAGCAACCATCGGAGCAGCAGGTGCTATATTTTCGAAGCGCTGAAGATCGATACCGTTGTACACAACGGTGAGATCCTTGGCAGCAGTACCGAGCTTGAGCCACTCATCTTTCACAAACTGACTCACACAGAGCACCCGATCCCACGGCAGGTCGCGCAGCACCTTGGTTTCTTCAGTACCCTTCAACTGGGCATTGTGCGCATGCTCGATCATGTGGACACCGGTGGCGTGAATAGTTTCAAAGAGAATCTTTATAGTTTCTGCACCAATTCCTTTAAACAGTCCACCTGATGGGTACGAACCGTTGTGGAAATGTGCGATGTCCGGCTGCGCCTGCTCAAGAATCGTTGTAACACTCTCTTCAATCTCATTTCGGTCGTACGATTTGAGCGGGTCTACGTAGCGGCGACGGTATACGGTAATGCCAAATACCTCAGAATCGGTTTCTAGCCCATCACCAAGGACAGAGGTAAGCACCGACACTTTGTAGCCACGCTGTACCAATGTGCGCGCTTGATTTAACAGAATGGTTTCAGCACCAC
>CALBLZ010000169.1 GCA_937895715.1 uncultured Candidatus Berkelbacteria bacterium | reverse complement strand
GGCAGGATTCCTCCGGTCCCGCCTTACTCAGGATACTGCTCGTCCTCATCAATTTGTGCTTACGGGGCTATCACCCTCTATGGCTCAACTTTCCAGAAGATTTAACTTGATGATGATTTCTAAATGCAGTCCTACAACCCCGGATCGGCACGCCGACCCGGTTTAGGCTATTCCCTTTTCGCTCGCCACTACTTGGGGAATCACTATTGTTTTCTTTTCCTCCCGCTACTTAGATGTTTCAGTTCACGGGGTTGGCTCTCTTTCGAGTACTATACCTTCAGTATAGTGGGTTTACCCATTCGGAAATCCAGGGATATAATGCTTGTGTGCAGCTCCCCCTGGCTTATCGCAGCTTACCACGTCCTTCGTCGCCTCTCAGACCCAAGGCATCCACCATGCGCCCTTAGTTGCTTTAAAAAAATTAGAAACTAGAATTTGTTATTATTGTAGTTGTTACCCGACCACATTTCTTCAGACCAACCATAAAAAATCATGGTGATTATTCAAAAATTGTGATCAGTGTATGTTAGATACTCGTCTAACATTTTATTTTCCAATATGTCAAAGAGCTAGGCACGAAATACCAAGTACGAAGTACGAAGTATGAAGTACGTTGCTGATGTTCAGGTTATGAACCTGCAGGCCTTTCGCCAACATCATTATTTAAAGAACTTTCAACCTGCGGGTAATCCGTACTTTGTACTTCTTACTTCGTAGTTGATTGGTGGAGGATATCGGAGTCGAACCGATGACCCTTAGCTTGCAAAGCTAATGCTCTAGCCAACTGAGCTAATCCCCCGTGGTTTTAGCTCATAGCTTAAAGCTAACAGCCATTAGCTAACATTAAGTAGACCCGAGCAGATTTGAACTGCTGACCCCTACATTATCAGTGTAGTGCTCTAACCAGGCTGAGCTACGGATCTGTAATTGTAGCCCCCGTGTTACGGGTTACTATTTTAATTAAAAGAACTAACTTATTTAATGTCCCGGCCGGTTATCCGGTAAGGACAATGAAAGTTGTGGGAAACAATAGCAGGTAAGTGCTTGCTCTAAAAAGGAGGTATTCCAGCCGCACCTTCCGATACGGCTACCTTGTTACGACTTAGCCCCAGTCACCAGTTTTACCCTAGGCGGCTCCTTACGGTTACCGACTTTAGGTACACCCGGCTTCCATGGCTTGACGGGCGGTGTGTGCAAGGTCCGGGAACGTATTCACCGTATCATT
>CALBLZ010000168.1 GCA_937895715.1 uncultured Candidatus Berkelbacteria bacterium | reverse complement strand
CCATCAATTATTTTGTCACGCCCAGTGTAGCCAAGAAGCTGGCCTTTTTTTAGTTTTGTAAACATCGATATACCTGGCTCAACAATGTTCAACTCTTTGTACTCTATTTTGTAAAACCCCGAGTATGTAGTGATGTCAATCGAGCCTGCCTCAGTTTTCCCCACCATAAAAACCCACGCATCTGCGGAAGCAATGATAGGCACAACTCCTTGAAAGCCAAAATCTATGCCTGGGTGGCCTTTTGGGTTGCCGTTCTCGGCAGTGTGCTCAATCATCTCACCCATTGGGATAAGGCTTGCCTTAGAATCATACTCCGCAGGGAATGGTAGTGAAATCTCAATGTGCTTATGGGGGAGGTACGCCCATGGCTGGAACAAAAACAGTGCCAGCACAAGCACAATTACCCCAAAACCTAGTCCTAATCGTTTAAGAATCTTCATATAGCTAAGTATTACACATAACCAAGCACGTCCCTAGCAGAACTAGCCCTCCTAGACTTCTAAGCAGGATACCTGAAAACCAACCTACTTCTACATTTGGTACTCAGACATAAGCAGTAGCTCCATCACATCGAGAGAAGAGCCCCTATAGGCCTCATTTTCGTACTCATGTAAGCTACAAAGTAGGTTAATTTTCGGGGTGTAAACTTTTTCCCTGAAGGTACACTAAAGAAAAAGATCAGCCTTTAGGTTGGTCTTTTTCTTTGATTGTTGTTGGGTTAGGGATCTTCACGCCGGAAAGGGTCGAGAAACCGTGAGGCTTTCAGTTAAGAAGAGCAGCTGGACCTAAAGAGGCTGGGAAACCACCAATCTGCTAGAATGATGGCAATTGTAACAATGTCGCGCTTACAACAACAAATCATAGATATATTAATGAAATTCCTACTGATAACCGGAGTAGCATTGGCGATAATCGTGGTGCTAGCAATTCTGATTGAATTCATGCCACCAACAAGATACGCAACTGAATGGGGAAGAACCAGTGTAACCATACTGCACGAGTACACCGCGGGGGAGTCAGAGATGGAAGTGTTTGTAACGCTCAAATCAGACTACCTACCTCCAGCTCAGGAACCCAATGCTGACAAAGTTGCCGTCAGTGTTAGATCTGGCGTATTGCACATCAACCTCCTGCCAGTGACAGTCGTAAAGAAGCGTTGGGATTTGAAAGCTGCACTGAGCGGCAACTCAGATAACACCCAGTTCCGATATGCCCATCCACTCCTCACAGACAAGAAACTATACTCAGCCATAGTAATTTCACAGAACGACAAAGAAGTGAGGTACAACCTTCAAGCAGTGCCTGAAACTGGTCTCGTGCGAGTAGAAAGCACAGAAGGAGACACGTCAGACTACTGGCCAAAGATTACCAATCAAGACCCAAAATTTGGTTCACCTAAGATTACAGCCCGTATTGCAATCCAGCAGGAGAGTCCAACGTACTCGAGTAGGCAGGAATCAATTATTTTTAATGGAGACGATACACTTACGCGGAAAGCATTGCTTGAGAAATGTCCTGAGTTGCCCGCGTCTGCACTCATTACCTATCAACAACTAGCGCCTTAGCTAACCTAATTACACCATGTCACCACTTACCGGTGAACGACAGTACATTAATCCAGAAAAGACAGTCTCACTTATCGTCCCTGGCACGTACCACGTGCAAGCGATGTTCGCAGGAGAAATCAACTCTGAAGAAGACCGGTATGTCTATTTTTTGCAACCACCGGATTACGTTCGTGGTCCTGAGATCTCTATCTATACCTGCGTTTTTTCTATCAAGTATTTCGAGACAGATCTTTCACTAAGCGAGGTCGAACAGATTTTTCTGAACGGCCTAAAAGATACAAGCGCGGCAACTCAGGTTCACGTAACGATAGGTACAGAGGAAGCTATAGAAGTCACCGTACCCGTAAACGACAACCCAACCGTCTGGTTTATCAGAAGTACCTTTGTTGTAAAAAACGGTAAGGCCTATGAGATTAAGCAGGCCCGCGAGTTTAGCCCAATCGAACAAGAGATATTCTCCAGTCTACAATTTGAGTAATGAGCATGGGCCTAACACCAAAAGAAAGAAAGAAGCTTACAGATTTCCAGAAGGAACTTAGCCGTCTGCGTGCTTTAGGAAATAATGCTCCCACACCTGGAACTCCGGGTAAATTTGATGATAACCCGGGCTGGGATCATGTTATCCCTGTAGCAGCAAAACGAAAGAAAAGAGGCTCACTATGATTAGGGCCTTTGTATGGGGATTAATTTTCGGAGGGGTAGTGTATGGTTTGTATGTGCTAAGGGGGGTATTGCTTTGGGCAGCATACGCGATTGGTGCA
>CALBLZ010000167.1 GCA_937895715.1 uncultured Candidatus Berkelbacteria bacterium | reverse complement strand
TTGGCTACAACGCACTCACTGGTGAGTACGTAAATATGCTCGAAGCTGGAATCATCGATCCGTTTAAGGTTACCGCCTCGGCGCTTACCAACGCTGCATCGGTTGCGGCTATGGTGCTCACAACTGAAGTGCTCATTACCGAAATGCCAAAGCCAGAAGCTCCTGCTATGCCAGGTGGTGGCATGGGAGGTATGGACTACTAACTGCAAGAGTTAGATAAAATCGCCGGGCCCTGCCTGGCGATTTTTTAATCTGGGCCGGGGCTTGACTACTCTTAAAATCAGTGTAAATATTGATGGTACCGATTGTTCAAAGAATCGGGTTTGGGGGTCGTAAAACGACTATGGTGAGAATAGGCACGAGGGTGCGTTCCTGGTAATCGCGGTTAACAGCCAAAAACTAGGTAGATTGCCTTTGATTTCCTCTCAGAGATTACTACCTGAGAACAAGTACGCGCAGATCGCTGTGCAGAATAAAAGGGCAACACCTCGGCACTTCGGTGCAGAGCGTGGGAGCGGGCTGACGCACTTCAGCAAGATGGTCGCCATCAAGAGCGGACGCACCTCTATTAGGGTCCGGGCTACGTCATCTTATCGTCATTGCGCTTGTAGTAGCGCCCCTTAACGACCTCCTTCTGCGTAAGCGGAGGGAGGTCGATCTCGTATGTGCTCTAGCGTACCAAAAACCCGGCTAAGCGCCGGGTTTTGTGTGCTACATTGCCTCGAGGTCGTTGAGAATCTTCTCGGATGTCTGCTTAGCGTCTTCTAGCTTGCGCTTCCAACTTTCGATCTTGCGTGACGCACTTTCTTTGGCGCTGCGCATTTCGGAGAGCTTAGCTTCGAGTTCTCGGCGCTTTGCTTCTGATGCTTCGATCTCGGTAGTCATTTGGCCAAGCTCAGTTTCAAGTTGGGAGATTTGCTTGTGCCCGAAGTCGAGCCAACGTTCGTTGAGAATGCGCTTAACCTCTGCTGCAACATCAGGGAGTTCTTGTTCTTCGCCAGGGAGCATTGCTGATGACTTGGCAGGTTCTTCAGGTTTCTGCTGTACGTCTTGCTTTGGTTCCTGCTTTTCTTCTTCAGGCATCACGAGCTCCTCTACATCAGTCTTTGGCTCGTCCTCAATTGCAGGTTCGATAATTGCTTCGTGCTTTGGATACTCTTTATCGTCGTTAATAAACCCAGAGAAAAGATCGGAGTTATCCGTGAAAGCAGAGCTGGACGCGGTGCTTTCAGCCTGCTTTGGGTCTTCCTTGGCAGGCGCCGGCTCGGCTGGAACCTCCACTGCAACCGGGGTAACCGTAGCGACGTAATCAGGGTCGAGCTTTATATCGATTTGTGCAGTAACGGGCTGCTCAGGCATCGGAGCTGCTGCCTCAGCAACAGCTGGGGTAGGCGCTGGCTGAGCTGGGGCTACCGGTTCGGAGTGAACAACAGCAGGCTCGGCTACCGGCGCAGGAGTGGCTGGAGTTGCCTCGGTAGGGGTGGTTGGGGTAACCCACGCTACTGGCTTGCCAGTGCCTGCAGCAGATGAGGCAGCTGGTGCTGGTGTTGCAGTAGTTACGGCAGCTGGGGTAGCTGGTGCAGGAATAGCAGCAGCAGGAGCTGGTGGTGGGGTTGGTACCGGATTTGTTGATGTAGATGAACTAGCGGCAGGTGCCTGCTTATCATCTGATTGTCCCATGAGCCACTTGAGCATAGTCCCTCCTTATTGCTTGTGAGCCTAAGTATACCACGGTACGTAAACGTTACTCAACAACATCTTCGTCTGCCACGCTGCGTTTACCGGCTGCAGCAGGGAAATATACCTCGAGTATACTGCCGGCAACCATGCCAATTCCAGCAAACAAACTCACGAGCAGTATCTTTGTTTGTGGGTCACTGTCGATAACAAAGATTGCTATAAAACCCAAAAATCCGCCCACAATTGCGTGGCGGATTAACATTGGGAAGTAGCGAGTCATACTACTTGTTTGCTCGTTCGACGTAGGTTCCTTCGTCCGTATTAACACGGATGACGTCTCCAATCTTCACAAAGAGGGGAACAGTAATGGTTGCACCAGTTTCGATAGTGGCAGGCTTGCTGCCTCCCTGGGCAGTATCGCCTTTAACACCTGGTTCGGTGTGGGTGATCTCGAACTCCATTTTGATCGGGAGCACGATGCTTACCGGCTTGTCTTCGTAGAAGAGAATCTGGATTTCAGCACCTTCTTTGAGGAAGCGAGATTTGTCGCCAACTTCTGCCTTGGTAAGGTTGAACTGGTCGAAGCTTTCGCCGTCCATAAAGGTGTACTCGCTGCCCTCGGTGTACAGGAAGGTGCACATGCGCTTTTGCAGCACGGCCTCTTCGAACTTGTCGCTGCTCTTGAAGGTAATATCGAATACTGAACCAGTTTTTAGGTTGCGAAGCTTGGTGCGAAGCACGGCGCCGCCGCGACCCATCTTACTGTGTTGGTAATCGATAACTACGCATGGGCTGCCGTCCATGTCGATAGTTGTACCGGTTTTGAGCTCGGTAATGCCAAGCATAGGGACTTAGCGCTTAACGAATGGCAGCAGGGCGAGGTGACGGGCGCGCTTAATAGCGGTGCCGATCATTCGCTGAGTAGCAGGAGCGTTTCCGCTGCGACGGCGTGACTCAATCTGGCCCCACTCGTTGGTGTAGCGCTTGATGAGAGCAAGGTTTTTGTGGTCGATTTCGCGAACAGAACGTGGGATCTGGGCCCGGCGCTTGCGCGCAACTGGGTAGCCGCCCTTAGTCTGTGACTTGTGTGCTGGAGGCATGAATAAAACTTAAAATGGAATATCTTCGATGTTGATTTCGTCTTCGGCAGCAGGGTCGCCGGCCTTAGCAGCTTTTTTAGGAGCTGACTTGGCTGGGGCTTCACTTGGCATGCTGAAGTCGTCGCCACCACCCATGGTGCCACCGCCCATATTCTTGTTGATTTGGTCTGGACCAATTACTGAATCGGCGATGATTTCGGTTTTGTACTTTTTGGTACCGTCTTGTGCATCCCATGAACGGGTTTGCAGGCGGCCGGTAACAAAGATGCGATCACCCTTTTTAAGGATTTGTGCGCACCGCTCACCAAGCTGTGCCCAGATAACGATATCGTGGTACTCAGCTGGGGAGTCTACCCAGGCGCCGGACTGATCTTTGTAGCGACGATTGGTAGCTACAGTGACCGAAACAACGGACTGGTTGTTGGTAGTAAAACGCTGCTCAGGATCGCGGGTAAGGTTTCCGATTACTTCGATGCGGTTGAGGTTGAGCATGGGTGATTGTTAAAAGAGTAAGATTACTCCTCGTCGGTGAGAATATCGCCAAGCGCTTCATCGAGCTTTTTGAGGCGATCTTCTTCGGTTTCGGGTTCTCCCTCAGTAGCTTCTTCTTTTGCAGCCTTTTTGGAAGCTGGTTTAGAGGTGCGACGGAGCTCTTCTTCGGCAGTAACGGTTTCCTCGACCTTTTCGCCGCGCTTAGCGCGTGGCTTGGTGCTAGCTACAACCTCTTCCTCGACAACTGGGTAGAGACTACCAGGCTGTGCAGTGGTGTAGGCGATAGTAACGAGAGAGCGAATGATAGATTCGTCGAAACGAAGCTGTTTTTCGAGGGTGTTAACTGCGCTCGCTGGAAGGGTGATCCAGAGGGTTACGTAGAACCCGCTACGGTGACGGCGGATTTTATAGGCAAGTTCGCGACGGCCCCAGAGTTCAGTTTTGGTTACTGTTCCTTCGAGAGTACCGAGGTACGCTTCGAATTCGGCAACTTTAGCCTGAGCATCTTTTTCCGTGGCTTCTTCACCTAGGATGAAGGTGAGTTCGTAGTTGTTAGCTGACATACAGACAATTAACAGCGCAGCGCGCTGACCGGATGTGTTGTTTGGTTTAGATACTGTGAACCAATGGCAGGAATACTGTACCAGAAAGGAGTAGGTGCTGCAATGAGTAGTATTGTGCTTTGTAAGCTTTCTGTTAGTTTTGGGTCAGTATTTGAGGGTGCTTGGGCACGCCTTTGGTGAAACAAGCATGAACGATGATAACAACACGACAAGCCAGGCGGTTGCGGCCCTGGAAGCTTTTCAGGATGGCCACCGCAAAGCCATCGAATTCTACGCGGCCGATCAAGATCGAGCGGCAGAAGCGCGAGATCTACGTCAGGAAAACCTCCGGGTTAAACTGGCACTAGGACTGCTTCAAGCCGACGCACGGTTCGTCGTATACAAGCGGGTTAAGGCGGGGGAGATCTCACTTTTCCTGGCGGCACCGTCACTCGATGAGGTAAAGGCCTCAATAGTCGCTAGCCAAGGCGGAGTTGGTTCACTCTTTGCCGGGAACTTGGCTGACCTGTTGATTCAGGTACAGCCAGATCCAGCTGAGACAAGTCTGGTGGTCATCTCCATTGGGAGGGATGAACCCATGGTCAAGCACGGGGCACCACCAGCTGGGCTCATGGAAACCCCAAGAACGCAGTGGTCGGAAGACTGCGCCTACTTGATCTTCTGCTTGCCGGAGAACCTGGCGCCCCGGGCGCAGGCTGTTGAGGACTTCCTCGACGTCTTCATCGATCCGAAGAGGCTTCTGGCAAAGGTGTGCAAGGATTCTATCCTGCTCGCGCCTCCAGTTGGCGTCGTCGCGGAAACTGAGCTGCGTCGCCACATTGCTCCCCAAGTGGACCAGGGGTAGCCTCCTGATAACCTCATGCACCCCCGTCAGCCAATGGCAGATGGGGGTTTGCTACACCTGTTGGACGGCTCGTAAACCTTGACATAACCCTCGAAACGACGTATACTTATTTAATTTCCGGAAAACAAAATATCGGAAAGGGAACACAAATAAATACACGTATATGCCGTTCGCACTCTTTACCCGCCCAGCCGTTCGAAGCATTGCTACCGAAGCGCGTGACATGGTAAAGCTTAGCCGTGAAAACGAACGCCGGATTGCGAGCATTAAAGCTCGGGTTGCTCGTCGCTACGACAACATAAACAATCCAGTGCCATTCGTTAAACAGTTGGCTCGCTAACAAACAATTCGTTTTCTCATACACTAATCCGCCATTCGGGCGGATTTTTTATTGTGTAGATACATTGACTAACCTGGTATTCACAGTATACTTGCAACGTCTTGCCTGCGGTGAGCAGGAATTTCGCGTAAGCGAAGAAAGAGCGCTCTCTGCAGGAAGCAGGGAAGCATATGACAAACGACAAGGAAGTTAGTGAGGTTACTCGTCAGATGACGAGGAATGCCTCAATGAGAGCGGTGCCGGCCTCCAGGCATCGAGTTTTTATGGCAAGACTGCCAGATCCGCAAGTGCAACGTGGAAGGATCCATAGCGCACTCGAACTGATTCTTGGCAAACAGCTCACAACCTGTGAGCACCCCATGAAGGGAGAACTTCGTCTGGCGGCTCAGCCACCGATCGAAGTTCTGTCAGATTGGTCCTCCGATCGGGGGGACACGCAGCTTGTCGAGCGGAGTGAAGAGCCTGCGCTCATCATTCCTCCTCGGGCACTGCTGGGGCTCGATATCGCTAGAAGCGAGCTCGAGTGGCTTCGAGAGCTGTATCAGGTGGTGAGCCGTTCGTCGGAGTTTACTGCGGGGTTTGTGACAGACCTCAAAGAATTCTCTACCGAGCGTAGGGTTCTCACTCTGTGGGACACTTGGTATAGGCCAGGCAAGGACCTAGGGAATCAAACCGAATTCCTCGGCCTGGCAATTACTCCAAACTGGCGTGCTGCACCTCCGTTTCTCGGAGATGTTATGAGCCCACTGGTGCACGATATCGGAGACGAGCTACACAGGCTAAAGATGGTGCCGCTTGGCCCACTCGAACTGGTGCAGCTGATGATTGGGTGCGAGCATATCTGCAAGCATCTGGCATCGTATGGAACGCCGCACGTGCATTTCCCCGGCCTCAAAGCTGGGGGGGCAACCGCTTCGCTGGTGGTTAATAGGCGCAAGCACATTCTGTGGAGGCACCCATATGGGTTAGCCTTCTCCTGTCACGCGACATTTGCCGCGCGACGAACATAAGATTAGTTGACCCCCACTGCCACATCGGCGGAGGGGGTCTACTTTTTTTAAATCTCAATCTCAACCGGCTTTAGTAAATCCTCAGGTTTGGTTTCGGGAAGGGAAATCGGTAACTCAGCCTCGTCGAGTTTCTTTCCGTGAAACTTCTGGTGGACCTCACGCAGCTGCTGGTTAGTGATGTGGGTGTAAATCTGGGTAGTTGTGATCGAGGCGTGGCCAAGCAAGCTCTGCACCGAGCGAATGTCGGCGCCGTTCAAAAGCAAGTCTGTTGCAAAGGAGTGGCGGAGGGAGTGAGGGGTAATCTTTTTTACTAAGCCAGCAGCAAGAGCGTGTTTCTCAATAATGCGCTCAATCGAGCGGGGAGTAAGGCGCGTGGCATTCACCTGCACCTTGGCTGAGGGGTGAGTATTAGCTCCCTTGCCGCGGTAGCCAGCAAAGGCGGCGTCGAGGTCGTCGAGTCGCTTGTTGAGGTACTGTTCCATCCAATCGCGGGCACGGGGAGAGATAAACACTATTCGTTCCTTACGACCCTTCCCAACCACGCGCATTTCACCAGTGCTCGTGTTTAGCTGCTTGCGATCCAAGTTTGCGAGCTCACTCACACGCAGTCCAGTAGAGAATAGGAGCTCCATCATGGCGCGGTCGCGTAAGCCCCCCATGGTAGTTTCGTCAGGCGTTTCCAGTAGCTTCTCGAGCTCCTCGTCGTTCATGAACGAGATCTCGTGTGGGTCAGTCTTAGGGAGTTCAATCTGGTCTGGCGCAATGCAGGCAATTCCTTGTTTTATGCAGTATTTAAGCAGGGAACGGAGGGCAATCACATGGTAGCTCTGGGTGCGCACATCAAGCGGCTCGCCATGTTCGTCGAGGAACTGGCTCAAGAAAACTCGGTACTTACGAATCATTGGCCCCGAGATCTCCTCGATTGGCATATCTTTACGTAGCCACCCCGCAAAGCGTTCTAGGTAGTGCCGGTACACCGTGATGGTTTTGGGCGAACGGTTGCGCTCGATGGTGAGGTATTCCAAAAAATCGTTGCTTGCCTGGGAGAGTAACATGGCTCCATGATACACTTATTGCAATCTGCTATGCCTACTATCGGCCTTCTCGCTACCGTACTCGACCCCATCCGCTCGCTCGATGCGGGAGTAGTTCGTGATCTGTTGGAGCTTGGTCAGAACCACATTTGGCTAGCGCTATTTTTTTACTTTTGCGCGCAGCACTTGACAATCTTCTTGGTGCTGCCTCTGTTTGCTCTCTGGCGCGCCCCTGAGGCCGCTGCGTGGCGTCACGGTCACCGTAAGGCAGTGATAATGGCTGCTTTCACCATTCTGTCATCGCTTGCTGTAAAGGCAGCGATTGGGTTTCTCTGGACCCGTCCTCGGCCCTTTGTCAGCCATCTCGACATCATTCCACTGCCGGCACAGGTTGATCCAGCCAGCTTTCCATCTGGACACGCCCTGGTAGCCTTCTCGATTGCCTGGAGTATTTGGTTCTCAGGTCACCGCAAACTGGGGGCGTGGCTGTTGGCAGGCGCTACTCTTGTGGCTATTGGTCGGGTAGGAATCGGCGTGCACTATCCGTCAGATATAATTGCTGGGGCGATTGTTGCGTTTGTAATGGCATGGATTTTACACCGAGAAGGAAGTAGCATAAAGAAGTACTTGCCCGAATAATTTTTTACCATGAACCTCGGGAAATCTTACAAGAAGTTCTACGACAAGCTTACGCCACAGCAGGCAGTTGCTTTTGAGTGGGCGGCCTGGGCGCTACTTGCAGTGCTTGTGTTCTTTGTCTGCTTCTACATCGCTCGAGCAATCAATCAAGCGAACTTCGACGAAGCACCATATCAACCTGAGAGCGGGGAACAGCTTGAGCTGGTAAATTGACCCCACCTCTCTAATGCAGGCTTCCTCACTCCTCGACGATCTTAACCCACAACAGCAACTGGCCGTAGAAACCACAGAAGGCCCGGTGCTTATTTTGGCTGGGGCAGGAAGCGGCAAAACCAAGGCTCTGACACACCGCTTCGCCTACTTGTTGCGCGAGAAGCAGGTGAGTCCGCTCAGTATTCTGTGCGTAACGTTTACCAATAAGGCGGCTGGGGAAATGCGTAGCCGCATAGCTCGGTTACTCGGCCAGCCGGCCGAGTCGTTTACGCTGCCGTGGCTCGGCACCTTTCACTCCGTGTGTACCCGCATTCTTCGCCGCGAGCTAAACCAAGCAACCCTTGGGTTTACGGGGAGTTTTGTTATCTACGATGAATCCGACATGCTGTCTGCCACCAAGCGAGCCATGGAAGATTTACACCTTGACCAAAAGCAGTTCAACCCGCGGGCCGTGCACGCCCAAATCAGTAGTGCAAAGAATGAGTTAGTTACTGTTGAAGAATACAAACAATTTGCGATGGGCGCGTTTCAGATGGTAGTTCTCCAGGTTTACAAGCGCTACAACGAGTTGTTGAAGAAAGCCAACGCTCTCGACTTCGACGACATACTCATTAAGACCCTAGAGCTGTTCGATACTCACCCCGAGGTACTAGCGCGCTACCAAGAGCGGTTCCGCTACCTAATGGTTGATGAGTACCAAGATACAAACAAAGCACAGTACCGGTTTGTGAAGTTGCTTGGGCTCAAGCACCACAATGTGTTTGTGATTGGGGATGACTGGCAGTCGGTGTACTCGTGGCGCGGGGCAGACTTCCGCAACATTCTGGATTTTCACAAGGACTACCCACAGGCCAC
>CALBLZ010000166.1 GCA_937895715.1 uncultured Candidatus Berkelbacteria bacterium | reverse complement strand
ACCACTCGTTGGTTTATTCAATCGGTACAACCTGGCGGCTGCAGCAAGCCTGCTTCAGGGAGAATTCTCTTTTGATGTCCACAAAATTCAGCCGGTGCTGGATAGCTTCACCGCGTCGTTCGGACGGCAAGAAGTAGTGCTCTACAACGGCAGAGAAACCATCGTACAGCTCTCCAAGAACCCAACTGGCTTTAACCAGTCAATCCACGTTGTGCGTGAGTACGCGGCCGACCACAAGCATGCGCTGGTAATCCTTAATGATCGCATTCCCGACGGCCGCGACATTTCCTGGATTTGGGATACCAACTTTGAACAACTGCTCCATTCAGCAGAGGAAATTACCCTTACTGGTGATCGGGCGTACGATCTGGGGATTCGCTTTATGTACGCGCTTGGGCCAGATACCAAGGTTAGGCCGGTGATGAGTAAAATGGTTCGTCTTAACCACCTGCAAGCGTATCCAGAAAATCTTGGTGTTGATCTTGGGGGTATCGTTTCTCCTGATGCTCATTCAGCTGGCCAAGTGGTTGAACTTGTCTCCTCAAACAAGGATATGCCTCGTATTCGGGTGGTACCGACACTTGTGGCAGCACTGGAATCCGCAGCAGGCGAGACGCCAAAAAATGGCGTACTATTTGTTCTCCCGACCTACTCCGGCATGTTGGATGTGCGAAGGCTACTTACCGGTGAAGCAATAAGCGTATGAGCAAAAAATTGAGCCTCGTTTGGCTGTATCCAGATTTGATGAATACCTACGGGGATCGAGGTAATGTGCTTATTTTACAGTCACGCGCAGCGCGGTTAGGCCTCGAATTGGACGTTACCGAAGTTACCGTGGACGAAAAAAAGCACGCTGAGTACACGGCGGCCATCGCGAGCGCCGACCTTTTCTTTATGGGAGGAGCGCAAGATGCTCAGCAAGAGATTGTCGTGCGTGATTTAACCAAGGAGCGTCGCACGATACTGGCGCGTAAGATCACGGACGGTACACCAGGCCTCTATATTTGCGGAGCCTACCAGCTACTCGGTAAGGAGTATGTTTCTGCTGATGGGGTGCAGATGCCAGGTCTGGGCGTGTTCGACTGTGTTACCACGAGTCCAGATACAGCTACCGAGCAACGCCTGATTGGTGATCTGATAATCGAAACAGAGTTCTTTGGCTCTGCTATGCGACTATACGGCTTTGAGAACCATGGCGGGCGTACAGTCCTCGGTGAAACTGCGCAGCCACTCGGCAGAGTTGTTCGAGGTTGGGGGAATGATGGAGGCAAACAAGATGAAGGCATAGTACTAGCCCACAGTATTGGTTCGTATATGCACGGCTGCATGCTCAGCAAGAACCCAATTGTGGCGGACTGGCTGCTACTTCACGCTGCTGACCGAAAAAATATTCAAGTTTCTAGCGATTTGCCGCCAACAGGTTTACTAGAAGCATTGTCCATCGATGTATTAGAGCATCGCTACGGTCTGCGCTAGGGAGGGGTTTTGTGGGGTGCTCGCGTGTAACCTGGGATCACGACAAAAAAGAAATAATAAAAAAAGTGGCTCTGACAGTATTTTTACAAGGCATCGACCCATTCTACAGGTTTAGAATGGTTGACCCAGGGGGGTATTTGTCATATAATACTTGTGTTGAGGCGTTACATTATCTGCCCCAACAAGCTCTGTCCAAAAAATACATAGAAAAACCTTGGACCTTTATTACAGAGCACCTGTCAGGATGCACTACATCCTAAGCTAGACGCACCGTTTTGTTTGGGTAGAACCAGACATCCTGAGAGTCAAAGCCATTCACACGCACAAGGGTTTATACACTATATGGCCCGCTCGCGTTCAAATATGTGAATGGCTTTTTTGATACAGAACACCCAACCTGGTCGACAGGTTGGGTGTTTTTACGTATACTACGAACATGGATATGTGCTATAGGATTGACAATTTGTCGAACTTGTAGTATAGTCCATTGGCTTAAAGGAGCGCTATGGACTACACAGCTCGTCTCTTGAAGGCAACGGATGAATTGCGGAGGTCTGGTTTCCCGGATGCTGCAGATTCAATCGAAAAAGGATTTTCGTTAATGCTTGTTGCCCAGAAAGGCTTTGCAGTTCACGGAAGAACGGAAGCTCCAATCCATGTAGCGGCAGGACTCCTGCTGCTCGCGATGCAAAACCGCGGCGCCTGTGCTGCGAATGTGGGGAGGTTGCACTGAAGTGCGATCACCAGAACAAAAGGCGGAACCCATACCGGGATCCGCCTTTTACTTAAATGCGATTCCTAAAAAATACTATTTCCAGTCGTAATCGCGGGGGTCGCCAATCCTGTTTGCGATTACACCTCTGAAAGTGGCTTGCTGCTCACGCGGACTAAGGCGCCTTTCAACAAGGGAAGCTGCGTGGTTCACGACTCCTTCTGCTGCTGTCTTTGCTCTTGCAAACTGCTCTGGTGTAATTCCAGCAGCTTCAGCTGCAGCGCGTACCTCAGCCTCATTTACTGCCCCCAAGAATGTCTCAGCTGCTTTTGCCAGCACATTTTCTACACTTTCAGGTGCTTGGTGAGTCTCTGCAACGGACACTTCAGCTGGCCTGGTTGTTGGGTCTTCATTCATAAATGTATGTTACTGTCTGTATGCATTGTACGGCTTAGTAGACTAACAGAGCAATAGCAGTTCTCACTTGACGAAATGTCAAGTAAACTTTACAATTCTAACTGCAAAACAAGTAATACCAGATATATGTTGCAGCCAATTGGAGACCACATCCTCGTTACGCCACTCGACGGCGAAGAGATGACCAAAGGAGGTATTTTGCTCCCAGATAGCGCCAAAGAAAAGCCACAAACCGGCAAAGTCGTAGCGCTCGGCCAGGGGAAATACCATGGGACAACCCTCGTAACTTTCAAGGAAATGGGCCTCGAGGTCGGTGCTACTGTAATGTTTTCTAAGTACGGCCCGAGTGAAGTTAAAATTGACGGCAAGGACTACTACATTCTCGAGAGTCACGATATTCTCGGTGTAATTACCAAGAAATAAAAGAGGACACATATGCCAAAACAAATCGCTTTCTCAGATGATGCACGTGCCAAGCTTAAATTGGGCGTAAACATTCTGGCTGATTCGGTTAAGATCACCCTCGGACCAAAAGGCCGCAACGTGGTAATCGATAAGAGCTTCGGCGCTCCCGTTATTACAAACGACGGCGTAACTATCGCCAAAGAAATCGAACTCGAAGATAAGTTCGAGAACATGGGCGCGCAGCTCATTAAAGAAGTTGCCTCTAAAACAAACGATGTAGCCGGGGACGGAACCACCACTGCAACTGTACTGGCACAGGCCATGATCAACGAAGGTCTCAAGGTTGTCGCAGCTGGCGCAAACCCAATGATCGTGCGCCACGGTATCGAAAAGGGTGCTCACGCCGTCGTAGAAGCCCTGCGCAAGATGCGCAAAGAGGTCAAAGGGGAAGATATCGCCCATGTCGCAAGTATCTCTGCTGGTGACCCTGAGGTAGGCAAGCTGATTGCTGATGTTATGAAGAAGGTTGGCCGCGCTGGTGTAATTACTGTAGAAGAGGGTCAGACCTTTGGTTACTCCACCGAGGTGGTAGAAGGTATGCAGTTCGACAACGGGTACATCAGCCCGTACATGGTTACCGATCCGCAGCGTATGGAGTCGGTGTTTACCGATGCAATGATTTTAATTTCAGATAAAAAGGTGAGCTCAATTCAAGAACTGCTGCCACTCCTTGAGAGCATGGCGCAGATGGGCCGCAAGAACCTGGTAATCATTGCCGAAGACGTAGACGGTGA